>JALGWK010000449.1 GCA_025774205.1 bacterium | reverse complement strand
TTCAGGATGAACTGTTTCGTCTCTTCGGCGAGCACGGGATCGTCGAGCGCTCCGGGGATCCCCATCAGGCCGGGGAAGAGGACATAGACCGAATCGAGGAGCGCGAAGATGAGCCAGATCGCCTTCTCCGTATCCATCTCACGGAAAAGGCCGGTGTCCTGTCCACTGGTGAGGATCGAATGGAGCGGGCCGCCGATCTGGACGAGGCGGATCTCATCGATCTTCTCCCCCATGATCCGCATGAGGTCCATATCCTCCATGATCACGCTCATTGACGGATTTTCGTGGAGTATCAGTTCGTACAGATCTATCAGGGCGGCCAGACGATCGATCGGATCTAGGTCCTCAGGGAGGGATATCTCCCAGGCCTCGACCGACCTGTTCATCAGCACGGTGGTGAGTTCGATGAAGAAGTGTTCCTTGTCGTCGAAGAGTTCGTAGAAGGTCCGCTTGCTCATGCCCGCGGCACGGCAGATCTCCTCCACGGTGGTTTTCCGGTATCCGAATCGTTCGAAGAGGGGATAGGCGGCTTCGATGAAGCGGTCCCGCTTGCGGTCATTGTCATTGCTCATGACGACGCGTCCGGTCTGAGTCCGGTTCCGCGATGCGGAACCGATGATGGATGGTGGGATAAACGTAAGATAAACGAAAATACGTTACAAGATTAATCGTTTATTCCGTTATCCGGGCAGCGCGCGAAAAGGGGAGAAAAAGAGGAGAGAATAAGAAAGGCGGGGGCGTGCCCCCGCCTTTCCATGGTGTGCCGACCTGCAAACCGACTGACTGATCATATGACTGTCTGGCCTCCCAACTGACTGATTGCTGGAATGCCTGCCCACCTGACGGCCTGAATGACTGCCAGTCGGGTGGAAATCGTGTCAGTGTCCTTCGTTCAGAATCGGGTCCTCCCGGATCGTCAGCGTGGTGGTGAAGGTCTCACCCACCGCGGCCTCGCAGGCCACCGCCGCCGCGGCCCCGCCCCCCTCCAAATCCGCCGAAGCCGCGCAGTTCCATGATCTCCTGCTGGAATTCGCTGAGCGTCGCGTTGGGCGGTTCCTCGTCGAGGGTTTCCCGGATCCGGTTGATCTGCCGCCGCTGGGCCCGGGTGGCGTCGCCCGATTCCTCGAACTGATCGAGCTGGCGATTGAGCTGCATGATGAACCTCATCCGGACCGCTTCGGTCGGGTCGAAGGTCATGTCCCACCAGAACATGTTGATACCGGCCGCGCCTGTGGTGCCCCAGGTCCGCCTGTTCTCACCTTCCAGGTCGGAGATCGTCAGGATGGCGTCTTCATCGAGGGGCGCCTTCAGCCAGAACTTGATCGGCGCGCCGACAGCCGGGTTCTCTCCCTGGAAGTAGAGGGAGCCCCGGGAGCCGCCGCGGCTGATACTCAGCCACCGGGTTGCGGTTTTCGGCTCGAAGAGAACGACATCTTCTCCCTGTGATTCCGCCGTGCACTGCTGCAGGGCGGTGATGTCGTCGCAGATCCAGATGCCCCGGCCGTGGGTCGCGGCGATCAGGTCGTTGTCGCGGGGGTGGATGACCAGGTCGTGCACCGCCACGGTGGGCAGTTCACTCATGAACCGGTGCCAGGAGGCGCCGCGGTCGACGGAGGCGAAGCAGCCGAATTCGGTGCCGGCGAAGAGCAGGTCGGGGTTCCTCAGGTCCTCCTTGACCACGTAGACACACTGACCATCCGGGATGCCGTCGGTGATCCGGGTCCACGTCTCACCGTAATCGGTGGTCGTGAAGATCCAGGGGGTGAACTCGTCACTCCGGTGACCGTCGAAGCTGAGGTAGCAGGTACCCTCCTCGAAGTGGGAGGCCTCGACCCGGCTCACCCAGAGGCCGTCAGGTACACCCGGAACACGGGAACGCGTGTTGATCCAGGTGGCGCCGCCATCGCGGGTGAGCTGGACGTTGCCGTCGTCGGTACCGACCCAGATCACGCCGGGTGTGAGGGCCGATTCCGAGACAGTGATGATCGAGCAGTGGTTCTCGGCGCCGGTCACGTCGGAGGTCAACCCACCTGTTTCATGGAGTATCTTGACCGGATCGTCGGTGGTCAGATCGGGACTGATGATCATCCACGAGTCGCCCCGGTCGACCGACTTGAAGAGGACGTTCCCGCCGAAGAAGACCGTGTGAGGGTTGTGCGGCGAGAGGACGATCGGCGCACTCCAGTTGTAGCGGAATGGAGTACGGCCCAATTTGGCGGCCTCCTGCTTCTCAAGGATCTCATCAGTCACGTATTCCGCGTAATTGATGACGTTGCGCGCGTTGGGCCGGATGCTGGTCCGCTGGCGGGTGAGTGCGTCGACCCGCGAGATCGAGCCTCCCTGGCTCTCCACGTAGACCGTCCGCCAGTCGGTGGGATCGACCTGGCAGTGGAAGCCGTCGCCGCCCCCGACGTTGTACCAGTGGTCGGTCAGGATCCCGGCCCGGTCGCGGCTGTTGCTCGGTCCGCCCCACGAGCCGTTGTCCTGCAGTCCCCCGTACACGTAGTAGGGATCGCGCATGTCGACCCCGGCCGCGTAGAACTGCGAGAGGGGGAGGTGGTCGAAGAAGATGTAGCTGGCCGAATGATCATGTGTCAGCGACACGCCGCCATCGTTCCCGATGTAGAACCGGTCGGCGTTGTTCGGATCGCTCCACATGGCGTGGTAATCGCCGTGGATCCCACCCCCCATCCGTTCCAGGCTCGCGCCGCCGTCCTCCGAGAACTGAAAACTGCCCATGACGAGATAGACCGTCATGTCGTCCTGCGGATTGAGAAAGATGTGGCTGTAGTAGAAGGGGCGGTTGTTCTCCTGGTTCATGAAGGTCCAGCTGGCGCCGCCGTCCTCCGACCGGTAGACACCCGACTTCGGATCGGCCGGGTCGAGCTCTTCGTCGCGAGCCAGCTGTTCTGCCTCCACAAACGCCGCCAGGACGTTCGG
>JALGWK010000087.1 GCA_025774205.1 bacterium | reverse complement strand
CCGAAGAGGGAGCCATCACGATCCTCTCCACCTTCCTCCTCACCAGCGGCATCCCCGCAGATCGGCTCGAAGAATTCTCGCTCCTGAACGGCAGGTCTCTCGACGACCACCTCGCGGCGGGCGAGGCGGTCAAGATAGTGGAACCGGGCGGCAACTGAATCCGTACAGAATGACTGTGGGGAGGGGAGAACTTTACAGAATGCACCGAACAGCGCTCATCATCGCCATCGTGATCACGATCTCCGGGGGGAGCACCCGGGCGCAGGACCGTCAGTTCGACGCCGGCATAATAGTGGGAGAGCCAAGCGGTCTCTCGTTCAAACTGTGGGACCGGGAATTCTCCACCCTGACCGCTCTGACCGGTGGTCGCCAACAGGCCGCTTCGATCCGCCGGCTGGCCAATGCCGGCTATTCCATCATCAGTCAACTCGGTCTGGATAGTGACGAAGTCGAGGAGATCCACCGTTATCTCAACCGGGATTACACTGCTTTCGCGGGCGCTGTCGCATGGTCATTCTTCGACCGGAGCGCCTTCCAGGTGCACCTCGACTACCTGCATCACTGGTTCGATTTCTTCCGGGTTGAAGAGGGAGAACTCAATCTCTATTACGGAGTGGGCGCGCGGGTGAAGGTCTTCAAGGATGATTCACGCCTCGGAGTACGATTTCCCGGCGGTCTCGATTACCTCATTCCGGATTCAGAGTTCAATATCTTTCTGGAAGTGGTCCCGATCCTCGACCTCTACCCGGATATCAAGCCGACCCTGAACGTCTCGTTCGGTGCCCGATACCCGATCGGGTACATTCGCTCCAGACGGTAGGGCCGATGTTTGCTACCTGACATGATACCAGGGTGAAAGGAACCACCGGGACCGGGAGAATCGATCTGATCCGTCAGATCAGCTCGATCCCACCGGTGTCGCCGCGGGTGAATTTCGAGTCCCAGTCCCGCAGCATCGAGATGAAGTGTTCCACCAGTTCGCCGGAAAACTTCTGCCCTGCTCCACCCCGCAACACCTCCATGATCCTCCCCATCGGCTGTTCCCTTTCATAGGAGCGTGTCGTACGCATGGCGTCGTAGACGTCGCAAAGTCGAACCACCTGACTCACCCGATGCGGCTGACGGGGATAGGTGAGAGTCGGGTAGCCCGAACCGTCGAGATCGAGGTGATGTTCGTAGGCGGCGACCGCGGCCATCTCGAACCTCTCCCCGGAACGCATGAGGATCTTCGCTCCCGCAATGGGATGTTTCCTTATGATCTTCCAGCCCTCCGGATCCAGCCTGCCGGTATCGTTCAGGATCTCATCGGGAATGATGATCTTGCCGATATCATGCAGGAGCGCTGCTTCGGCCAGCATCCGTATCTCCGAGCCCTTCAGTTTCATATAGCGTCCGAACGCCACCGCCAGCATGGCCGTGTTCATCGACCTGATCGGGGCCAGTTCGTTCCCCGCCTCGACAGGCACGAGCGGGATACTGAACTCCTCGTCGGCATGCATCGCGGCCCAGATCGAGTCGAGTACCGAGCGTGAGTACGCGGACGAAACTTGACCCTTCTTCCGGGCCTCCGCGAAAAGATCGGCGGCCTTCCCCGCCTGCTCGTAGAGATCGAGATCAGTCTCACCACCGCTCGAATCGTCGAAGAGGCTGACCGAACCGAACCTGATACCGGTAAAGGTGTCGATCGATCCCTCTTCGAGGTTCTTCTTGTCAATGAGGTAGAGATGGAGGTCGACGATGAAGGCCCCGAGGGTATCGGCCGATATCCCGGCCGTGAACTCCATTCTTTCGATCCCGCATTCGGAGAGACGTTTCGAGAGGCCCCACCCCTTCAGTTCCCGGAGCGGCGCCTCGAGATAGACCACCTCTTCCTTGAAGAAGGTGAAGGTCGGCGTCCGGTTCTCTGCCAGGAGCGCTTCCAGCATTTCGAGGAGATGCTCGAGGGCCGAGACTCTGGCGGGGTGTTCATCGGAATAGAGACCGATGGTCGAGAGCGCCTGCGCGAGCGCGTGGAGAAAGTCGACCGCCAGGCTCACGACGATTCCTTCTTCCCGCCTGCCACTGCCCTGATCTGGGCGTCCTTCGATGCCCGGGCTGCCTTCAGGACCGCCTTCGCCTTCGGATCACCCGCGAACCGGGAGGCGAGAACGGCCAGGCTCTCCAGCATCTCCTGTGTCTTGGGTGCCAGGGTATGGGTGATGAGCGCCCGACTCTGCCATGTCAGGGACAGCAGGGCTCCGAGTACACCGGGATCATCGAGCCCGGCCATCGCCCTGATGCAGTTGATCCGGACGCCGGACGTCTCCCGGCCATTCAACGCCATTTCGATGATCTGACCCGCGGTTTCCGGCGGACACTCCTTTTTCGTCTCTTTGAGACCGAAGGCAGCGTTCTCATCATCGGGATCGCGCAGAGCCGTCAGAAGCAGTTTGCCCCGGTCCTCGCCCCGGGCGAGACCTAGCCTCAGCGCCTGGAGACGAACCCCCTTATCATCGTCCAGATACCAGGTCGATGCCGAGAAACCCTCCGGCAGAAGTTTCATACTGCCCAGGATGGTCAGCAGGTCACTCCGAACCTCCCACCGGGGGTTATCGATCCGCTCCATGACGAGCGGATAGAGCTGATCACCGTATTGAGTCAGCCGTTCGATGAGTTCCCGGCGGGTGCCCTCGTCCTCAGACCTTGCCAGGAGATCGAGCATCGGACCGATGGCTGCGGTGCCTACCAGGGCCAGGAAGGGTTCTAGGCCGGGGAGGTCGAGAGTCTCGCTGCTCAGCAGTTTCTGCATATTCTTCGGCTTCTCGAGCCAGGCGACGATCTCAGTCGTGACGGGATTCCCTTCCGGCACCCGCGTGAGCAGATCGGCAAGGGTGCCGATGTCCCCCGTTGTCACGATCTCTGTGAGGCGAGTCCTGGTGGATGGATTCATCTCCCGCAGTTCAACGCTCATCTGGAGCACCCGCCCGGCTTCGATCTCTCCGATCCATTCCGGAGTCTCGGCCTGTCCGGCCTCCTCGGCGACCGGCCCCTCATCCGACAGATGCCCGATCAGCGCGCCCAGGATCGGTCCTGGAGCGATCGCGGGCCCGTCCGGATCGGACGCTCCCATCTGCTTGCCGATCTTCGAGAGGATACCGAGCATGGTGGCGGCCTGCTTGCTCTTGCCCTTCCTGGTCATTTCCACCAGTTTCATAACCGCCAGGTCGTGGGAGCCATCAACCCCCGTCGCGTTCAGCAGGGTCTGGAACATCTTCAGCAATTTCTGTCGGGCCGCTGGATCGAGGTTCTCGACCAGTTTCGCGATCTGTAATCTGAGTTCACTCGCGGCGCCTGAACCGCCCCGATCCTCTTCCCCCGCTCCTCCTCCGGTCCCGGAGTCGGGGCGATCATCATCGAATTCATCTGTACCCTCCGAGAGCCGGAGCGCGTCGTACGGCGTCCGCTGGAGGGTAATGTGCGACCATTGCTCGAGCTCTTCACGGGGAGAAGCCCCGAACGGCTCCCCCATGCTCTTGCCCACCTGCACCGAGATAATCCCTAGCAGGCCATCGAGTTCCTCAACGGTGACCCCCACGAGAAAGTTGACCACGTGGAGCTGATGCTGGTGGAGTCGTCTGGCTACGTTGACAGCCGAGGAGTTCTTCTCATCGGTCTCCTGGTCACCGACCTGCAGAAAGTCCCCGGTGACCTGGATGGTCAGTTCGCCACGGTCTCCGATGAGTCCGGTGAGGAGCTCCAGGATCTCGGCGGCAGTAGTGAGACGGGATGGGTGACCATCAGGGTACATGCCGTACCGCTGGAAGGCCCGGGCCATCTCTATGATGAAATCATCGATTTCCACCGATTCTCATCACCGGCTCGCTTGCGCGATCCGGGCCTCTGCGCAGGGTGATGACCGCCTCCATATCCAGGAATAGCCACGCACCTGATGAATCAAATGAAAGGAATGGGACCTCCGGGTGGATGTAGAGGCCGGTCGCGTCGATGACCTCGAGCGCGTACTCATCCTCCAGATCGCCCATTTCGCTCAACACCAGCCTCGTCCTGTCGACACCATCCTCCCAGGCGAAAGCCATGTCCACCCGTATCGGTCCGCTGCCCGCCAGGATGAGGGAGCCCCCCCGCACCAGCAGGTCGTGCGTGAATCCCCGATTGGGGGGCAGACGATCATACCAGACCCCGTTCACGATGCTGAGCCCATCGCTCGCGATCAGATCGAGAGACATCAGCAGAGCAGCCACGTTCAGGGCCCTGAGCTGCTGTTTCTCGGGATCATCGTCCAGCACCCCGCTCTCTATCAGAACGGTACTCGTGCCCCACTGTTGCATCAAATCGCCGAAAGCCCGGGGATTGAAGGCATCCCCGTAACGGGCTACCCGGCCCGGTATCCCGGACTGCAGGGCCCCGGCGATGGCTGAAGCGACCAGGCGCGCGCGTGATCGCGTCCTGCCCCAGCTCCGTTCGATATCGGCGGCCGGCGCCAGCAGCGCGATCGCGGCTCGCGGCCCTTCCCGTCCGGCCTGGGTATGCGGATTCTGGTCGTGAAGATTGAAGCCGTAATCGGCGTCGACTCGATCCCTGACCCTTTTCAGTATCCGGGCCTCCGGAGTCGCCAGCCGCCGGGCGTCACGGTTGATGTCGACCCCGATGGCATTCCGGCGCTGGAAACGCTTCGCGCCGTCCGGATTGAGCATCGGGATCATCACGATCGTGAGTTCTTCCCTGAGACGGTTCCGGAGAGGATCGGAGGTCGCTTCACCGAGGAATCGGATCATATCCGTCAGGGCCATGGTCGCGGTCGATTCATCCCCATGCATCTGGGACCAGAGCAGGACCGTGACCGGTCCCTCTCCGAAGGTGACGGTCATGATCGAACGACCCTGGAGGGAGCGGCCCTCCTCCCGCACCGTGAAGGCCTCCAGGTCCACCAGAGGGGCGAGCGTGGTCCAGAGCTGCTCATGGGTGAAGCGTCGCTCCCGTATGGTGGTGACCCGATACTCATCGGCGACAGCGAGACCCCGGTCGAACATCCGGGTCACCGCCGCCGGTACGATGGCCTCGCCCTCGCTGCCAGGAGAGGGAGCAGTGTGGGCGCACCCTGTCACGGCCAGCGCCATGATCATCACCGGCCGGGCTATCAGTTTCGCAATCCTCACCCTCAATACCTCCAGATCCTGATCGGGAAGGGAGGCCTGACCGGAATAGTGACCGGATCGTCCTCCAGCATCCTCAGCGCCTCCTCGATGGCCCGTTCGAGCTGTGGATCACGGCCCGCGATGACATCGGCGGGTAACTGCTCCACCTCGATATCGGGCGGAACGCCCACATTTTCGACGATGAAGCCCTCTTCGGTCCAGATAGCCAGGTTGGGCGCCGACACGCTCCCCCCATCGAGCAGGATCGGGAACCCGAGAGTGCCGACCAGCCCCCCCCAGGTCCGCTTCCCGACGAGCGGTCCCATCTCGAGCTTGCGCCACATCCAGGGCAGAAGGTCACCTCCGGAGCCGGCCGTCTCATCGATGATCATCACTTTAGGACCCTGGATCGCTCCCAGGGGCGTTGGCAGGTCCTCACCGTACCGCATCGCCCAGTAGCAGATCTCGGGACGGCGCAGCAGGTCTATGTAGTAGTCCGCTACCGAGCCGCCGCCGTTGAACCGTTCATCGACGATGATCGCCTCCCGGTCGGTCTGGGGGTAGAAGTACCGTTTGAAGTAGGTGTGTCCAAGGGTCGACGTATTGGGCACGTAGGTGTACGCCACCCGTCCGGCGGTGGCCTCCGTCACGTGACGGAGGTTCCCCTCCACCCAGTCACGATTTCTCAGGGCGGACTCGTTCGCCACCGGCACGACCTTCACGGTGCGGGCATTCCGGCCATTCGGATCTGACGCTACCGTCATCTCGATCATCCGGCCGGCGGTGTTCTCGAACCGCTGGTAGAGGTTCTCCGGAGACCTGAGCTCCACCCCCTCCACGGCCAGCAGGTACTCCCCTTCCTGCACGTCCACCCCCGGTTCGGTGAGGGGGGATCTGAGGTTCTGGTTCCAGTTGAGTCCGCCGTAGATCTTCGCGAAGCGATAGCGGCCCCGCTCGACGGTGAAATCAGCCCCCAGCAGTCCCCCGGGGACCGTCTTTGCGCGTTCGGGGAAATCACCGCCCCCCACCCGATGATGGCCGACCGACACCTCCGAACACATCCAGCGAATGATCGTGTTCAGCTGGGTACGGGTCACACAGTCGGCCAGGAAGATCTGGTATTTCTCACGCATCGCCGGCCAGTCTACGCCGTGCATGTTCGGGTCATAGAACCAGTCGCGGTTGATCCGCCACGCCTCGTTGAAGATCTGCTCCCATTCCTGACGGGGCTCGACACGGACCTCGATCCGGTCGGCCGATATCCGGCCGGAGCCGGGAGCGATTGTTCCACCGGCGTTCGCGATCATCCAGTTGCTGCCGCTTCGGACGAGCACCTTCTTCCGGTTCGCCGAGAGGGTATAGGAGGTACAGCTCTCAAGCAGGGTGGTCTCCTCCCGCTCGTCGAGATCGAACCGGCGCAGGCTGGTCCCCCGCCCCTCCTCGCGCTTGAGGTAGTAGAGCTGCCCCTCGGGACCGGCCTGCAGGTCGAAATAGAGAGCCGAGCCGAGCGGCAGGGCGAGGATCCTCTGCTCGAGACCGTCGAAATCGATGACGACCCTGCTCTCATCATCCCCCTCCTCCCCTGTCTGCCCGCCGTCCGGCTCCTCGCCGGAGACCTCCTCATCGCTCTCCCGGGCCAGGGGGGACCGCTCGCCTTTCGGCAGCACGGCCAGGTAGAGAGCGTTGTTCATCTCCATGTCGGCGTTCGACATCGCGAACCAGCTGCGTAGGTTCGGTGACGTCGCTCAGGCCATCGGTGATCGTGTGGGATGCGCCACCCTCCACGGAATAGAGATAGACCTGCTGGAAGTACGCCCTGGTGTAAAGGGTGTAGGCCAGCCACCGTGAATCGGGCGACCAGGCGTGGTGGAGCAGTTTCACCGGTCCGTAGAGCACCTCCGAGGCGATCTTCTTCACCTGTCCCGATTTCACCTCGAGGATGTAGAGCGACCACGAGTTGTCGGTAAAACTGATCCTCGTCCCGTCCGGTGACCAGACCGGGTCCTCGAAGAATCCTGCCCCCTGAACGGGGAAGGTACGAACTTCACCACGGCCGTCCTGGGGCGAGATATGCAGTTCATATTCACCCGAGGCGTCGGAGAACCAGGCGATCGAAGATCCATCGGGCGACCAGACAGGCGAGCGCTCGTGGGCGCCCGAGGTCGAGGTGAGCTGGCGATGGTCACCCTCTTCGGCCGGCACCGTGACGATCTCGCCGCGGAACTCGAAGACCGCCCGGGCTCCCGAGGGTGAGATGTCGGCGTTGCGGATGAAGTTGGAGCCGCCGGCATAGCGGGGCCGCTCATCTCCCAGGTCGGTGGCGACGCCGATGGTCAGTTTCGAGCTGCTTCCGGAACCGGGATCGAAGAGATGGAGGTAGCCCGCCTGCTCGAAAATGATCCGCCCCCCTCCGGAGGAGGCGCTCATGACCGGGAAGTCATCGAAGGTGGTGAGCTGGGTCACGTTCCGGGAGCGGGGGTTATAAGAGAAGAGGTTGAATTCGCCATTCCGATCGGAACGGAACCAGACTGTGCCGTCGAACCACATCGGGTCAGTATCGTTGCACCTGCCCTCCGGCTGGGGAATCTGTTCGACGTCGTGATTGCGCGTGTTGTAGAGCCAGATCCTCGACACTGTCCCGCCACGGTAGTTCTTCCATTGCCCGAATCGCTCCCCGAGGGGAGTGTAGGCCATCATCCGGCCATCAGATGAATAGGTCGCCTTGTACGCGTTCGGGATGGGGAGCTGTTCCGGATGGCCTCCCTCCACCGGGATGGTGAAGAGCTGTGAGAAACGATTGGTGAACACCGCCCGTGACGACCGGAAGAGCACCGCCCCGCCGTCGGGTGTGAAGCCCTGAACCACGTCCGCCCCCGGATGCCAGGTGAGCCGACGTGGAACTCCGCCCTCGACCGGCACGAGGTAGACATCGGAATTGCCCTCATACTGCGCTGTGAAGGCTATCAGGCTCCCGTCGGGTGAGAACCGGGGACTGGCTTCGGTGCCGACATGGCTCGTCAGGCGGCGCACATCGGAGCCGTCCAGGGCGGCGACCCAGAGATCGCCGGCGTACTCGAAGGCGATCTGGTCGGCGCTCACCGCCGGCTGAGAGAGGAGACGGGTATCGTGGATATCCTGCGCTCTCGCTGATGTTCCGCCGAGGGTGAGAAGGAACAGCGTCATCAGGGAGATCGTTCTCATGGTTCTCATCGGACCTGGCCCCTTGCAAAAGGATTCGATCATCGGATCTCTACCGGAGCAGTCATGGTAACCTTCTGATGGAGGTGTCTTCAATGTCATGAAAAACCCCGCCCGGACCAACCGGTCCGGACGGGGTGAAAACCTCCGACTGCTGTGGACCCGCGGCAGACTACTCGTGGATCTCTGGGCGGACCGCCAGGATAACCGCCTTGGCGCCCGATCCTTCCAGGCTGGTGCCGACCAGGGTGGTCTGCCCCACGCGGAGTTGGGCAGAGGTCCGGATGACGGTACCATCACCCCGCCTCAGATACAGACTCTCAGCGTAGAGTGTCCAGTCCCCGTCTTCCTGACTAATCCGACCGATCCGGGCCTGGAAGGAGAAAGTACTGCTGGATCCGGTCACACCTCCGACCCCCATGGTCTGGTCGATCTCGCTCCCCTCGGTGACCGCCATCACACCTCCGGCCACCCGCTCGTACCCGGTGAAGCGGAAGAGCTCCCGGAGCCGCTCAGCGATATCCTGGATCGATGGATCGATCTCTCCACCGTCAGCCTCGATGACATCGATATGGAGCATGATAGAGGGCTTCCTGACGTCGTATTTCAGCAGGACCGCGGCGATCCTGGCCAGGTTGTCCGGCGTTTCACGGACGGTGAGCACGTTACCTGACACGGTGTACATCCCTTCCGATCCCTCCCGGCCGTAGAATATGTAGGGCTCGATCAGCTGGGTCAGCTGGTAGTGCTCGATATGGTTCACCTCGAAGGTCTCGATCTCCAGCCTGGGAGCCTTCCCGCACCCGGCGATCACGAGCAGGACGAGCAGTACGGCGGTCATTTTTACGGTTTTCATCCTTCATTCCTCCACGGTCTGAATGTCATGTCACGTGCTGCTCGACTGCAGCGACTGTTGCATGACAGGGCATCAAAAGAGCCAGATTATCTGGTAGTCGGGGTCACCTGAGTCGAGGATCATCGCGGATCTCTCGGACGGGGTTCGAAGCGCCGGCGCTTCGGCCAGCAGGGCCGGGACGAACGGGTCCCTCACGACTCCCACCTCGCGATTCCACAGCGGGAAGATGAGCAGGAAGAGCGCCGCTGCCGCGGCCAGGGGCAGGAGGACCGGGAGCGCCCGGAGACGCCTCCGGGAGGACCCGGGGACGGCCGAAATCGCTGTTACGACCGATTCTTCGAACGACCTCCCCGGCGCCAGTGAATCGAAAGCGGCCGCGAAGGCCGATTCGGTCCCGAGGATGACCTCGGCCGCCTGCCGACATTCGCCGCACTCCCGGAGATGCCCGGTGAGGGGCGAGTCCCCCCCCATTCCCAACTCCTCCAGATCGGCTTCGAAGATCAGCTCTCCTGCTTCTTCGCACTTCATCTGCCCAGTACCTCCGCGAGTTCCGGATGGTGTTCCATGATCCTCTTCCTGATCAGACGGCGGGCCCGGAAGAGATGGGTCCTCGCCGTAGCGGCATCGATTTCGAGCATCTCCGCCGCTTCAATCGGTTCACACCCCTGGAGATCGACCAGATCGAACACCTCACGCTGCCGATCGGAGAGTTCCCCGAAGAAGGCGTGGACGATCCTCAGGAGCTGCTGATGATCGAGCCCTCCTTCTGAACCGTCTGTCCTGAGCGACCCGGCGGCGTTCTCGATCGCTCGCTCGTCGGACCGCTCACGCTGCTTCCTCGGATTTCCCATCATCTCCATGGCCACGTTGCGGGTGATCCGGTAGAGCCAGGTAGACACCCGGCCCTCTTTCCGGAAGGTGGCGATATGCCGGTACGCCCGGATGACCGTCTCCTGGGTCACATCGTCGGCGTCGTCGGGATCCCTCGTCATTACGAGCGCCCAGCGATATATGCGCTGATAGAAGGGGCGGACGAGTTTATCGAAGAGTGCGGGATCGGGACTCCCGCCTCCTTCATCAACCGCTCTTTCCGGTTCATCACGCATCGTCGCTCTCAAAGGGATCCCCCATTGCTCTCGATGTCGGCTCCTTGACCGTCCGAACAGGATAGGCGTTTACACCGTCCGTGATAAATCCCTGAATCCGGGCCGGTCGCATGGTGGTTGAGTCGACCGCCCCGGTCAGATAGATTCGGACAACACGATCACTCCGACTCCATACAGGCAGGAGATCATGGCAAACCGGATCGCGACCTTCGACACCACCCTCGGATCCTTCAAGATCGAACTCTTCGAGGAACAGGCGCCGGAGACTACCGGCAATTTCATCAAACTGGCCGAGGACAATTACTACGACGGTCTGGTCTTCCACCGGGTCATCAACAGTTTCATGGTGCAGGGCGGCTGTCCCCAGGGAACCGGCACCGGTGGTCCCGGCTACAACATCGCCGACGAATTCCATCCCGACCTGAAACATGATTCTGAGGGCATCCTCAGCATGGCCAACGCCGGACCGAACACCGGTGGTTCACAGTTCTTCATCACCCTCGATGGGACACCCTGGCTCGACAACCGGCACGCGGTATTCGGTCGGGTCACCGAGGGTATCGAGGTCGTGCGAACGATCGGCGGTGCTCAGACCGACTCCGGTGACCGTCCCCTCGAGGAGATCACCATCAGTACCCTCACCATCGCCGGGGAATGATCGAGAAATCCGCCACCATCGACCGGGCGTTCCTCGATCGACTGGCTCGACGGGTCACCCTGTCCGGCGATATTCGGGAACCGTTCACGGTCCAGAGCCCCTTCACCGGCGAGCCCCTCGGGACCCTGCCGATGGGTATCGCTGCGGATGTCGTCGAGGCGGTCCGCCGGGCCAGGGAGGCCCAGCGCCACTGGAGGGAACGCTCCCTTCGGGATCGGAGCAGGATCCTGCTCCGCCTCCACGATCTGGTCTGGGATCACCAGGAGGAGTTCCTCGATCTCATCTCATCCAGCTCGAGAACGGCAAGGCGCGCGGCCACGCCTTCGAGGAGGTCTGCGACCTCGCCATCCAGGCCCGTTACTATGCCCTGCACGGGCGTCGTCACCTGCGGCCGAGGCGGCGCAAAGGCCTCTACCCCCTCCTGACCCGGGCGATTGAACAGTTTCCGCCCGTCGGTGTGGTCGGGTTCATCTCACCATGGAACTTCCCGCTCATCCTCACGATCTCTGACACGCTGGCTGCCCTCATGGCAGGCAATGCCGTCATTGTGAAACCTGACCGGCAGGCTCCCTTCACTTCCCTGCTCGGGGCGGAACTCCTCGATGAGGCCGGACTGCCTGCCGGCCGACCTCTGCCAGATCGTCACCGGCCGGGGCCCCGAGCTGGCCGGCCCCCTCATTGACCAGGTCGACTACCTCGCCTTCACGGGCAGCACCGCCACCGGACGCCTGCTGGCCAGCCAGGTCGGCGAGCACCTGATCGGCTGCTCGATGGAACTGGGCGGGAAGAACGCCATGATCGTCCTCCCCGACGCCGACCTGGCGAGGGCGGCCCGGGTCGCCGTCTGGGACTGTTTCGCCTCCGCGGGACAGGTCTGCGTCTCCATCGAACGGATCTATGTCCATGAATCGGTGCGGGATGAGTTCACGAGAACTTTCGTCGAGGAGACCGGCCAGATCAGGATGGGCGCCTCGCTCGACTACCAGTTCGATCTCGGCACCCTCATCTCCCAGGGACAGCTCGACAAAGCCATCCTCCACGTCGGGGACGCGGTCGAACGCGGCGCGACCATTCTCACCGGGGGAAATACTCGTCCCGATCTCGGCCCCCTCTTCTTCGAGCCGACGATCCTGACCGACGTCACCGAGAGCATGCTCCTTTACGAGGAAGAGACCTTCGGGCCGGTAGTCAGTATCTATTCCTTCACCTCGACCGACGAGGCGGTGGAACTGGCCAACGCCAGTCCGTACGGTCTGAGCGCTTCCCTCTGGACCGGTGACACCGGGGCAGGCCTGCGGATCGCCTCCCGACTCGAGGCCGGTTCCGTCAACGTCAACGATTCCCATCGCGCCACCTGGGGATCGGCTGACCTGAGCCAGGGGGGATACAAGGCCTCCGGCCTTGGACGCCGACACGGCGCCGCCGGGATCATGAAGTTCACCGAGAACCGGTCGATTGCCGTTCAGCGCCTGCTTCCGATCGGCACCCCCCGGGGTATGACCGAGGAGAGATTTCACCGCCTCCTCCGCTTTCTCCTCAAGTTGCTGCGCCGGATCCCCGGACTGCGCTGACCGATTGGGTTGAATATCTGACTCCGTTCCCACGTACAGCCTCCAGAACCGTTCCGGCCCGTACCCTGGAAAGAAAACCTTGATGAGACGTCTCCCCACTGCCGCGTTCCTCTTCCTGGCAATCCTGTTCAGTCCGGCCTGTTCCTCCGAGCCACAGGAAATCTACTGGTACGCGATCGAACTCGACGGTCAACTGGTCGGCTTTAATGCCGCCAGCACCACCCCGGGAGACTCCGCCAGAGGAATACCGATTACGACCAGGTCCGAGGGCAGGATGGTCTTCTCCCTACTGGGATATCCGCTCGATGCAACGATCGTGATGGTCCAGAAGACCGATGCGTCGGATGGCAGGGTCCTCTCCGTCGAGTTGGAGACCAACACCGGAGGTTCGATTGCTGGCGCCAGTTTCGTGCGTGAGGGATCGGTTCTCCATCACATCACCATGCCGGATGGTGTGACGCGTGAGATCCCCGTCGATGAGGGTCTGATCATCGATGAAGGGAAGCTCGCTGACGCCCTGATAGTCAATCCGGGCCCCGAGATCGGCGCGACCGCGACCTATCGGCAGCTCGACCCCTTCCTGGGCAACATCCTCACCCGTGACTACACTGCCGAGGGCGAGACGACCCTGATCCTGGAAGGACGGGAGTACACCTGTCGATGGGTGTCACCGGCCAGATGTGGTTCGACCGGTCCGATGGCACCATGATCCGGAGCGCCAGTGCGGACGGGACGGTGATCTACCTCAGCGACCGCTCGATCCGCAACCGGATGCGCCGCGTCGACCTGAACAGCTACATCCTCGCCGAGACCGGAGTGCTGATCGAGGAAAGCACCTCGATCGGGTATATGAAAGTCAGGGCCGAGGTCAGGACCACCGGCGAGGTCATCACCGTCGAAGCCCTCAATGTCCCCGGCCAGAGCTTCGAGGGGACCGTGACCGACAACCTGATCGAGGGGATCTTCGAGATCGAACATCCGCGCTACTCAGGAGAGGACGCACCCCCCTTCCCGAGCGACTATTCCGAAATCGAAGAACTGCAACCGTTCCTCGATCCGGGCTGGATGATCGAATCGGACGATCCCGTGCTGGTTGCGAAAGCGCGAGAGATCACGGACGGCTCGCGCGACAGCTGGGACGCGGCTCGCGCGACAGCTGGGACGCCGCCGTAAGGCTCTCCCGGTGGGTGGGGACGGAGATAGCCGGCGCTCTCCCGGGCGGCAGCGCTCGCCAGACCTTCGACAAGGGTTCGGGAGAATGCGGAGCCCATTCCCGACTCCTGGCGGCATTCTGCCGGGCGGTCGGGATCCCGGCCCGGATGGTGACGGGGGGAGCCTATACCACCATCATGGACGGCTCCTTCGGACAACACGGCTGGAATGAGGTATGGATGGGCGAGGCGGGCTGGGTTCCGGTCGACTGCACCTTCCAGGAGAGCGATTACCTCGATTCAGGCCATATCAGGTTCGGCCTGCTGACTACCTTCAATCCGACCGAACTGGAGATACTCGACTATCGGTTGTCGGGAGGGGGTCGCTGACCCTGAATCTCAGCCTTGCCGGTATTTCGATCAGGGGCCGCGTCGATAGACCGTGATGTTATCGAAGTCGGCCCCTTCCTCGGCATAGCAGAAGAACCCTATCCTGCCGCTCGAGAGGCTCGAATCGAGCAGGTCGAACAGGATCTCGCCGTCGAGTTTCACCGTGATCTGCGTCAGCGCCACCTCGACGGTGACCCGGTAGGTCGCGTTCTCGTCATAGCCGTACTCTTCTGAGAGATCCTCGGCCAGCACGGTCCAGACCCCGTCGATGTGGCGGTCGATCCGGATGCGGGGACCGCCGGAGATCTGATCCTTCACCATCATGAAACGATAGAAGTTGCCGTCATCGCTCACCGCAGATTCCTGCCAGCGGAAGATCACACCGATTCCGTCGTCGTCCCGGGGAATCAGATCGGCGCTGAAGGCGATGTTGATCCAGGACTCCTCATCGTAGATCGCCATCGTCCCTTCATAGTTGGCGGCGTAGGGCAGTCCGGGAGTGGGCGGCGCCTGGACGTTGGACGCCTGATGGAGGGTGCCCCCTTCCACCGACCATTCACCCGGTCCCTCCAGGGTGGCCGCACCCTGCGTCATGAACACCCAGCCGGATGGCAGACCGCCGTCAGGGATGGTATTGAACAGTTCTTCGAAGAGAAAATCGGGATCGTTCTGGTCGAGTCCGGGATCTGAAGGGCCACCATTACCGCATCCGGCGAAGGAGAATACGATCAGAAGGAGGATAGCCCCCGCGGAGACGGATCTGAAGAGTCGGGCGATCTCTGTCAAGGCTTCACCACCATGGCATAATACTTCGTCAACCCCACAGTCGGGATTATAACCAGAACCTACGCTACCGGCTTCCACTTTCCGGATCATCTGCCATCCGGTATGGTCGTGCCATTATGAGAGCGTCCCCGTTCAACAGGTAGTGATGAAGGAACGATGTCCAGTGATCTGAAGAGATCTATAGGTCTCACCCGGGCTACCGCGATGGTCGTGGGAACCATCATCGGCGCCTCGATCTTTGTCCAGCCCTCACTCATCACGAGTCAGGTCCCGAGTTCTGCGGGAGTCTACCTGGTCTGGGTTCTGGCCGGGATCCTGACCCTCTTCGGAGCCCTCGTCGCAGCCGAGCTGGCCTCGGCCTTTCCCCGCACAGGCGGGGTCTATGTCTTTCTGAAGGAATCTTATTCCTCCCCGGTCGGATTCCTGTGGGGCTGGGCGATGTTCTGGAGCATGCACTCCGGCATCATAGCCGCCATTGCGGTCGTGTTCGCCCGTTACACCGCCCACTTCATTCCCATGAACGACATCGCGATCCAGGCCGTCGCGATCCTGGGGATACTCCTGCTCTCGATGGTCAATTATTTCGGGGTCCGCCAGGGCAGTACCCTGCAGACAGCTTTTACTCTCGGCAAGATCGTGGCGATCGTGGCGATCATTATCGTGGGGTTCACGATCGGTGAGCCCGCCGGCACGATCGGCTCATCGATAACGCAGCCTGATCCCGCCTCCACCGGTTCATTCACTCTGAGTAATCTCGGCCTTGCCCTGGTCGCCGGACTCTTCGCTTTCGGTGGGTGGCACATGGTGACCTATGCGGCCGAGGAGACCATCAGGCCGGAACGGACGATCCCGCGCGCCCTCCTGATCGGGACCCTGATTGTGACGGCCTGCTACCTTGCGATGAACGCTGTCTACATGCATGTCCTGCCCCTCGAGACGGTTATCTCCTCAACCAGAGTCGCCGCTGACGCCGCTGATGCGGTATTGGGCCGCGGTGGTTCGTCATTGATGTCCGCGCTCGTGATCTTCTCAACCTTCGGGGCGCTGAGCGGGATCATCCTGGCCGGACCGCGGGTCTACTATTCCATGGCCCGGGACGGATTGATCTTCTCCTGGATGGGGGCCGTCCATCCCCGGTTCAAAACTCCCTCGAAGGCCATTATCGCGCAGGCGATCTGGTCATCGGTACTGGTGGCCACGGACACCTATGAAGCCCTCTTCACGAGGGTTGTATATACAGAATGGATCTTCTTTGCGATGATGGCAGCAGGACTCATTCTCCTGCGTCAGAGACCGGACTATGCCCCCGCCTACCGGATTCGGGGCTACCCGTGGATTCCGGGCGTGTTCGTACTTGCCTCCTCCGCGATTGTATTGAATCAGATACTATCCGATCCCGTAGAGAGCAGCTTCGGATTGGGACTCGTGTTGATCGGCCTGCCGGCCTACGCGCTCTGGATCAGGCCTTCCCGTTCAAGAAGGGATTGACTCCGTGAATATCATCGACTTCCACAACCATCACTACCCGCCCGAGTACATCGAGGCGCTCAGGGCAGAACAGGGCGCGGTCAAAGTCACCGATGACGCGGATGGAAATCCTGTGCTCCACTCACCGGGTGACTACAATGTGGCGGTTCCCGGGCATTGGGACATTTCCCGCAGAGTGGAGGTGCTGCAGGAGACGGGGATCGACATGCAGATCCTCTCCCTCACCTCACCCGGCACTCACCTCTCTCCTCCGGCTCAATCGGCAGATCTGGCCCGGATCGTGAACGACTCCTTCGCGAAAACAATGCAGGAACATCCAGATCGCTTCAGCGCGCTCGGCACTCTGCCTCTGAACAATCCCTCGGCCGCTGTTACAGAGCTGGAACGGGTGATGCTCGAGCTGGAAATGGGTGGAGTAATGCTCTACAGCAATGTCAACGGCACTCCTCTCCATCATGAGTCATTCCTGCCGCTGTACGAGAGGGCTGACCAGCTGGGCGCGGTTTTGTACATCCACCCGATCCACCCGGTCGGAGTCGAAGCAATGACAGAGTTCTGGCTGATGCCGCTGGTCGGATTCACTTTCGACACTACCCTGGCAGCAGCCGGTCTGGTCTTCAGCGGGATCGTTGAGCGGTTTCCCTCGATATCATGGGTCCTCGCGCATCTGGGCGGTGCCATCCCCTACCTGGCTGAACGGCTCGATCGAGGTTACCACGCCTACGAAGAGTGCCGGGAACATATCAGTCAGCTCCCGAGTGAGCAGCTGAAGCAATTCTACTTCGATACGGTCAACTTTGATCCGAACGCTCTCCGACTCGCCATCGAGTTCGCCGGATCGAGTCAACTGCTGGCCGGCAGCGATTACCCTCACATGATCGGCAGTCTCAGTTCAATGGTGGAGAGTATCCAATCCCTCGATATCCCGGAGTCGGAGAAGACCGCCATCCTCGGAGGAAACACCCGGCAGCTTCTGTTCAAGGATAGCCGGGATCGGAGTGAACCCCGGAGGAAACACCCGGCAGCTTCTGTTCAAGGATAGCCGGGATCGGAGTGAACCCTGAGGGTCATAGCCCCGGCCGCTCAACTCTTGTGGTACGGATAGTGATCGGAGCGGGCAACTATAACATATTCAGGCTGTATCAGCATCATATGCCAATAATAGTCTCTTATAGCATCTTATTACATGTTATTACTACATAAACTATCTATCACAGTCATAATGACTGAATATGAATCGCAACAGGTAGTATATATTGCATAAGAATATATATGAGCCTAAGGCATTAACCTTGCTGCTATATCCTGCAATCCAGGTGG
>JALGWK010000448.1 GCA_025774205.1 bacterium | reverse complement strand
CGGTTCCGGCACCAGGGGATGCTGGTCAGTTTCGAGATGGCCCTGGCCACCATGATCGTCATCGCCGGCGGTCTCATGCTCAAGAGCTTCATCGGGCTCCAGCGGGTCGAACTCGGCTTCGATCCGGAGAACGTGGTCCACCTCGAGATCAACCTGGCAAGTCTGGGTGAACTCTCGCCCGGGGAACGGGTCAGGTACTACTTCGACCTGATCGAGCGGGTCGAGCAGCACCCGCTGGTGGAGAGCGCGGCGGCCGGTAATCCTCTCCCCTACATCGGCTGGGCCCAGTCGTACGAGGCGGAATCATCAGCCTCCCTCGAGTCGGGTGGTTACCGGACCGCCATGGACGGCACCATAACGCCCGGATTCATCCATACTCTCGGCATGACCCTGGTCCAGGGGCGCGACTTCAGCGACATCGATGTCGGTGAAGGCTCTCAGCGGGTGGCGCTGATCAGTGAGCAGATGGCCGAGGCCAACTGGCCCGGCGAGAATCCGCTCGGTCGAAGGATCCGGTTCGTCAGTTCAGGAGACAGCGAGTATCCCTGGATGGAGGTGGTCGGTGTCGTCGGCGATACCCGGGCCGGCACCTTCGATGCGGAGGGGGGCTGGATCTGGGTGCCGCAGGGCCAGTGGCCCGCTTACGAGCTGATCGTGGCGGCGCGAACCCGGGGAGAGCCGCAGGCTGTGATGACAGCTATCAAGCAGATGGTCTGGGATGACAATCCGGAGCTCGCCATGGCCTGGTCCGGCATGCTCGAGGAGACCGTCTACGACCGCTGGTATGCCGACTCCTCCCTCTATTCGACCCTGCTCGGGATCTTCGCGATCCTCTCCCTCATCATGGCCTGTGTTGGGGTATACGGGGTGATCAGCTACACCGTGGTGCGCCGTTCCCGGGAATTCGGGATCCGTCTCTCCATCGGGGCCCGGCCGATCGACGTGCTCCGCAATGTCCTCCTGCAGGGCGGCAGGATGATCGGCATCGGGATCATAGCGGGGCTGGCAGGGGCGATCGTCCTGACCAGGGTCGCCGAGAGCCTCTTCTTCGGCGTCGATCCGCGCGATCCCGTCATCTATCTTCTCAGCACGCTCCTGCTGACCCTGATTGCGGGAGCGGCGATCCTCTACCCGGCCTGGCAGGCTGCCCGGATCGACCCGGTCGAAGCCCTGCGCGTGGAATAATTCCGGTAAAAGGAGATGGAAGGAAACCGCCGGATGGAGTTATTTACCGGGGTGGAATCCATGATGAACGCTGGATGATGGATCATCAAGCGTCAGCAATGAAGGGGTACGGAATATGTTGAGCGACAAGATGCTGGAGGCCTTCAACAAACAGGTCAACGCCGAGATGTGGTCGAGTTACCTCTATCTATCGATGTCGGCCTGGTTCGAGCAGCAGAATCTGTCGGGCATGGCGGGCTGGATGAAGAACCAGGCCCTGGAAGAGCTCATGCACGCGATGAAGATCTACGATCATATCCACGAACGGGGCGGTGCCGTGACGCTGACCGCCATCAACGCTCCCGGGACCGAGTGGGCCTCCCCGCTGGCGGTCTTCGAGGCGACCTATGAGCACGAATGTCACGTTTCGAGCCTGATCAACGGCCTGGTGGACCTCGCCATCGGGGAGAGCGACCACGCCTCGAACGCCTTCCTGCAGTGGTTCGTCTCCGAGCAGGTGGAAGAGGAAGACGTGGCCAACGGTATCGTGGAGCAGATGAAGCTGATCGGCGACGATCGCGGGGCCCTCTTCATGATCGACCGGGAACTCGGCGCGCGTCCGGCCCCGGCAGCGGGTCCTGCGGAAGAGTAGACAGAATCTGTACATCGAGCGGGACGTTATCCGGAGTCAGGGCACTTGTCGGCCTGACCGGATTCTCAACCCTCTCTCCATCCCTTTCGACTACATACGTCTCTATCGCGTAATACGCCGGCAACCCCAGTCGTTCAAGCACCAGCGCCAGTCCCATGTTCCGGTCCTCCACCCGCTGCCAGAATTCGGTCTCTTCCGGACCGGGGAAGGGCGCCTTGTCTTTTTGCGATTCATGCTTGAAGATCGCCTGGATCTTCAGGCGCAGTTCCTCCTCCGAAAGGGGGATCAGGACGTCCGCCTGGCTGACCGGCCATTCATCCCAGGCGCCCCGGTATTTCCAGACCTCGGGTGAGGACCCACTGTACTCTGCTAACGCCGCCTCGATGGCT
>JALGWK010000086.1 GCA_025774205.1 bacterium | reverse complement strand
GCCACCCTGGACGCAGCCACCCGGTCGGTCGATCTGCCCGGCGGTCCCAGAGTGCTCCTCACCGACACGGTCGGGTTCATCCGCAAGCTGCCGCCGGGACTCGTGGCATCATTCCGCAGCACTCTCGAAGAGGCCGTGGTCGCCGATCTGCTCCTGCATGTGGTCGATCTGAGCCATCCCTGGTACGAAGATCACATCACCAGCGCCAACACGATCCTCGACGAACTGGGGATCCTCGGGTATCCGACCCTGATGGCGTTCAACAAGATGGATCAGACACCGGCCGGAATCGCTGACCAGGTCCGGGCCTCGTGGCCGGAAGCGGTGGTCTTCAGTGCCGCGACAGGAGAGGGGATCGAGACTCTTATCCCGGCGCTGATCGACCGGATCAGGTCCCTTCAGGTGGTGGCGGATGTCAGGGTGCCGCAGCAGCATCCCGAGCTCGCGGCCATGGTACATGAACTGGGCAAGGTGCTCGACAGGGAGTACGATGAAGAGACGGCCCGGTTCAGGCTCAGAACCACCGCCGCCCGCTTCGGACGCCTTTCGGCGCTGCTCGAGGATGTGACCGGCGCGTCGATTCTCGCGGTGGAAGAACCTACGGGTGATTCCGGAGCAGACGGATCGGAACCGGGCGAGCCGGGGGAGGATCGATGATCGATCGTTCATGGCCGGAATGGAACCTGTCCCGTGGGATACAGCCCCGCGAATGGCCCTTCGCCTGCCTCGGACCGGGACGGGTCGGCTGTGCCCTGAGCCGGGCGCTGAGTGAACTTGGATTTCCCGCGGTGGCCGTCGCCGGCGGAGACCGGGGTTCGGCCGAATCGCTGGCGCAGGAACTGGGCGCCGAGGTGATGGTCGAACCGTTCGACGGGCTGGGCGATCGGGCCCGCCTGATCGTGCTCACTCCTCCCGACCGGGAACTTGAAGCGGTCGTGCTTTCGCTGGCAGACACCAGCCTGGGACGCGGATCGTGTCTGATCCAGACCTCTGCCGCCCTGCCATCATCCCTCCTGGAGAGTGCCGATCCGAAAGAGCACGCTCTCCGTCTCTCCTTCCATCCTCTCAAACCATTCCCCGACCGGGATCGGGATCTGCGGCACTTCAGTGATGCCCTGGTCAGTGTCGAGGGAGATGATCGGGCGTTCCCGTTCGGCGAATCGCTCGCGCTTCTGCTCAGCGCCCATCCGATCAGGCTTGCTCCCGACCTGAAGAGCGCCTACCACGCGGCCGGGGTGATGGCGCTGACCGGTGTCATGGCGCTCGCCTGGGCGGTGGACCGGATGGGTGACTCGATGGACCTCGAACGGGAGTTCATGACCCGGGGGATCCTGCCCGGCATGCGAGCCGCGATCGACGCGGTCGAATCCCACGGCCTGCCCGGAGGTCTCACCGGACCGGTCAGCCGTGGAGATGCGCAGGTCGTTGCTGATCACCTGGAAGTGATCTCGAAGATGAATCCCGACCTGGAGCCGCTCTACCGTCAGATCGTGCTGACCACCCTCCGGATCGCGGAAGAGAGCGGACAGCTCGACGGTGAGACCGCCGGCAGACTGCACTCCCTGCTGGACGAGTGAGACACGTACCTGAGCGGATCCGATCGGATCAGAAGCGGAACCCGAGGGCGGCGTAGACCCGGCTGTGACCGCCTTCCCTGATTCCCCAGGCGATCTCGAGAGGCCCCAGCGGACTGTCGAGTGACGCCTTGACGCCGAAGCCGCTGATCATGTCGGTGAAGGCGGCGTTATCCGCCTCCTCCCAGCCTCCCCCCCAATCGAATCGCATCGAGAGGTGCAGCGGAGCGACCGGCCCCCACGGGATGAGATAGCGGTACTCACCCGACAGGAGCAGGATCTGGCGCCCGCGCAGCTGGTCCCGGGAATATCCATAGAAGGAATCGAGACCGCCGAGCCGGTACCAGCGCGCGAACGGCATGGTGTTGTCGGCGGTTCCGAAGAGAAATTTCGGATGGAAGGTGTGCCGTGCGCTGGTGTGGAACGATTCCATCGACAGCAAGAGCCGCACGTGAGTGACAGGGTCCAGGCCATGGACATCCGAGGCGGTCACGTAGGAGAACTCATGGCGGACACCTTCGGTCGGGAAGGGAGTCCGGTCCTGGGTGTCGATGACGCTCCTCAGTTCAAATTCCCTGAACTGGTGGGTTGCATCGCGTGAGATGATGCCGCTGATGCCGTCGGTCACCAGTTTATCAGCCCGGAAGCCGACACTGAGAAGTCCCAGCCGTCGGACCTGATGACCTATCGCGGCGGCGATGTGGTAACTCTCGGCCTGATAGGTGCCGGTCAGTTCCTCACCCTGGTAGGTGTGTATCTCCTCCCGTCCATACCCTGCCTCGAGCTGCCAGGTCAGATAGGTCCGGAATACCCGATCGATCCGGGAGCGCATGCCGATCGCGTCACGCCGACTGCCCGTGAGCGCGCGCACGCTCATCCTCCCGCCGCGGCCCAGCAGGTTCTCGTTGAGGTATTCAAGGAACCCTTCGGTCTTCTGCTCCTCGAGGTAGTGGAGACCGATCCGGGCCACGTGTCGCGGGCGCTCCTCAACTTCGACGACGATGGTCAATCCATCCCGGCCGGTCCGTTCCGGGCGGATGGAGACCCGTTCGAAAAGACCGGTGCTGTAGATGTCATCGATCATCTGGCGGATCGAATGACGTCCGAACGGCTCCCCGATCATGATCGGGAGGTCGCGACGGATCAGGTCCTCATGGGTCTGAACCAGCCCCTCGATACGGATCTCATCGATCCGTCCCTCATCGAGTACGAAGGTCAGGACTCCTGTGCGCGGGCTGAAGCGCACGTCCCTGACCAGGGCGAGCGGAAAGCCCCGATCCTGGTGGTACCGTTCCAGGGTGCGCATGTCGGAAGCGACCGTGAAACGGTCGACCGGTTCTCCGACCGTGGACGAGAGGGCGCGCCGCAGTTCCGGATGATCGTAGAGATTTGCCCCTTCGAACCTGATCTCGGTGATGTCGGGCCGGCTTGTCAGAATCACCGTGAGGGTGATCGGAGTTTCCGTCCCCATGGCCGGACGGGGGGCCCTGAAGGCCCTCACGACCACGTCGTCGAGAGAGCCATCCTGCAGCAGCCGCACCGCGGTTGCTTCCAGCCCTGCCGGATCGACACTGCGTCCGACCAGCTCCCGTTCGACAAGACCGAGGGCACGCTCCCGCTGAGCCTCGCTGCCACCCTCCGCCTCGGCGGCCGTGACCCGGAGAGTGGGTCCGTGTTCGGGGTGCGCCCCTGCCAGCCTGATGAGATGACGGGAATCGTGGCTTCCCTCCCACCGGGCGATCGCTGCCCTGGCAGCCTGATACCCCGCGGTGACGAGGGTGTCGAGACCGGAGAAATCACTTGAGTAATGGTTCCCGAGGGCTGGTGCCACGACCAGGTCGGCGCGCTCGAGTGAGAGCGCGTTCGGCCCCCGCATCATGATGCTCATCACCTGGTCGAGAACCTCCACGGGACTGCCGAGGTGGGTAGAGTCCCGAAGGGCGGCTGAAACGTCGGAGGCCACGATGATGTCCGCGCCCATCTCTTCCACCACCCCCACCGGCAGATTATCCACGAGACCGCCATCCACCAGCAGCTGGTCTCCCCTTCGCTTCGCCGAGAGCACAACAGGTATGGCGGTAGAAGCCATCAACGCGTCTGCCAGGGTGCCATCCGCGATGACGACCCGGGTGCCGGTGAGCAGATCAGTGGAAACCGCGCGGAAGGGAATGGCGAGCGCGTCGAAATCACCTGCGGCCTGATAATCTCCCTTGAAGGTGAGGTCGGAGAAGAGGGCCCCGATCCTCTGACCGGTCATGTAACTCGTCGGCAGCACGGGCCGTC
This sequence comes from bacterium, assembly GCA_025774205.1. GTDB lineage: Bacteria > Blakebacterota > Blakebacteria > Blakebacterales > Blakebacteraceae > Blakebacterum. Next base: position 9,676 of record JALGWK010000086.1, on the reverse strand, counting down.
CCTCTTCGAACCTGACCTGCAGCATGTAGGTGGCCCGCTCTTCCTTCTGTTGGATGAAGAGATTGGTGCGCTCAGGCGTGTCGGTGAAAAGGTCCCGCCAGTCGATGGTGTTGACCAGTTCCTCGAGTTCTTCGGTTGTGAAGCCGGCGGCATAGAGCCCCCCGATCACCGCTCCGGCGCTCACCCCGGCGATGAACGAGGGCCTCAATCCTGCTTCCTCGAGAGCCCGCAGGGTACCGATATGCGCCAGTCCACGACTCCCCCCGCCGCTGAGAACGACTCCGACCGTCGGCCGGGCCGGGGTGGTGAAGGGAAGTCTGTACATCGGCACCTGGCCGGGATGGAATTCATAAAGGAGATCCTGCTGGGCAGAGACCTGTCCGGGAGAGAAAGCGCCCGGAACCTGGACGAGGATCGTCGCGGCCAGGACGCGCCGGGCGAACATGAGCCGGAGGGTTCGGATTGGCAGAGACCTTTTCGAGTTGAAATAGCCCATGCAGTTATAGAAGTTAAAAGGTTACCATGGTCATCAGAGACCACCCAGTCCAAGAGTGCCAATGAGACTCACAGATATCCTCACAGTCGATCGGATCGATCTCGACCTCGATGTCCGGACCAAGGACGAAGTGATAGAAAACCTCGTCGAGCTCGTGGTCAAGACGGTTAAAGGTACGAACCAGGCAGCGATCCTCAAAGCTGTCCAGGCTCGTGAACAGCTCATGAGTACCGGTGTCGGGAACAGTGTAGCCATTCCCCACGGCAAGACCAATGCCGTCAAATCCCTGGTGGCCGCTTTCGGGCGCTGCGCCGTGCCGGTGGAATATGACGCGCTCGATGGTCAGCCGGTCTCCATCGTCTTCCTGCTGGTCGGTCCTGAAGACGCCGCGGGTCCGCACATCAAGGCTCTGAGCCGCATCTCACGCCTGCTCAGTTACGGGGAGTTCCGTTCCCGGTTGGGCAACGCGACTACCGCGGAAGAAGTGCTGACCGCCATCGCGGCCGAGGAAGAAACCCATTTCGAACTGAAAATATGAGTGTGCTCCGGCGGCCTGTTCCGGCATGGGGATTCGTCCTCCTCTGGGCCGGTGGCATCTGGTTCGGCTCCAGCCTCAGTATCGGCACGCAGTCTCCCTTGACCAGATTCGGCCCCGACAAGGTGGGGCATTTCGTCGAATTCGGGATCCTGGCGTTCCTGGCGGCCAATGCCCTGCTGACCCTCCCGCGCTTTTCTGGCGCAGAGCGGGGCCGGCGGAATGCCTGGCTGCTGGCGATATTCATGGTTGCTTTCTGGGGCATCCTCGACGAGATCCATCAATTGTGGGTGCCGGCACGAACTTCCGATCCCTTCGACGCCATGGCTGATATACTGGGCGGCATGGTCGGTGCCTGGGTGCTCCTTTACTTGAGAAGACCTGGCAGGAGAATCCCTGAAGCAGTGGATAGGAAACCATGACGGAGAACAGATCGCTGCAGTCGATCCGCGGTACGCATGACCTCCTCCCGGGCGAGACCGAAGCCTGGGATGTCGTTGAAGGCCTCATCAGGGACGTGATGGGGCTCTATCAGTACCGTGAGATCCGGACTCCCGTGTTCGAAGACACCCAGCTCTTCGCCAGGGGTATCGGGGAACATACCGACATCGTCAACAAGGAGATGTACACCTTCACGGACCAGGGCGGGCGGAGCATCACCCTGCGGCCCGAGGGCACGGCCTCGGTTGTCCGCGCCTGGCTCCAGCACCGTCTCGGGGCCCAGGGTACGGTGGACAAGCTCTACTACATGGGCCCGATGTTCCGGCAGGAGGCGCCCCAGAAGGGGCGGGCCCGCCAGTTCCACCAGTTCGGGGCCGAGGTCCTCGGGACCGACGCTCCCGAAGCCGACGCCGAGGTCATCATGCTCTTCCTGAGCGTCCTTGACGCTCTCGGACTCGAGACCTGGTCACTCCACATCGGCAGTCTCGGCTGCCGGGAGTGTCGAGCTGAGTACCGGGTACTCCTGGTGGAGTTCCTCTCGGGGATCGAAGATCTCCTCTGTGAGGAGTGCCGGGAGCGCGTCGGGACCAATCCCCTGCGGGTGCTCGACTGCAAGAACGAAGGATGTCGTCTGGCCACGGCGAAGGCGCCGAGCCTGCTCGACCACCTCGACGACGAATGCCGGGCGCACTTCGAGGCGGTCCAGGCGCTGCTGGGTGACCGGGGGATCCCCTTCACGGTCGATCCCCGGATGGTGCGCGGTCTCGATTACTACGAGCGGACCACCTTTGAGGTGCTCAGTCCCGACCTGGGTGCCCAGGACGCCATCTGCGGTGGAGGACGGTACGATGGCCTGGCGCAGATGATCGGAGGGAAGGACCGGGTGCCGGGAGTAGGCTTTGCCGCCGGCATCGAGCGGATCATGCTGGCCCTGGAAGCCGCCGGGATCGATCTGGACTTCGAACCGCTCTGCGAGGTGGCACTGATCCATATCGGAGATGCGGCCCGGCAACGGCTCTTCACCATCTGCGACACGCTTAGAAGAGCCGGGGTAGCCTGCACGACAGAACTCTTCGACCGGTCGGTGAAGGCGCAGATGCGGGAGGCGAACCGTCGCGAGGCGCTGCTGGCCCTGATCGCCGGGGAGAAGGAACTCGAGGCCGATACGATCACCCTCAGGAACCTGGTCAGTGGTGACGAAGAGCAGGTAGCCTTCACCGATATTGTCACCACCGTGCTCGAAAGACTCGATCAGATGGAAGAGGAAGCGGTCGACGAGGAGCCGGATGAATGGACCGATGAGGACGAGCAGTCAGGACCCGGACCGGGGGAAGCGGCATGACTGACCATGACACACCGGAGCAGGGATCGATCGTCACATCATACCGGACGCATGCCTGTGGTGAACTCCGTCCCGAACTCAAGGGGCAGGAAGTCACCGTGGCGGGATGATCTTCATCGATCTGCGGGACCGATGGGGCGTCATCCAGGTCGCCGTGGATCCATCCGACGGGCCGGTCGGACTGGAGGTCGCGAAGGCAGCCAGGCTGGAGGATGTCCTTCAGGTGACCGGCGTCATCCGGGAGCGGCCCGGGGAGGCGGTCAACCCCGGGATGCCGACCGGCGGCTGCGAGGTCCAGGCCGTTTCCGTGGCGGAGCTGGCCGGAACCGAGACCCCGCCTTTCGTGGTCGACGAGGAAGCGACGGCGAGTGAGGAACTCGCCCTGAAATACCGGTACCTGGATCTCCGTCGCCCCCCGCTGCAGCGGAGGAGGGAGCCCGTGACTATCTCGTGCCGAGCCGCCTCCATCACGGGCGGTTCTTCGCGCTCCCCCAGTCTCCCCAGCAGTACAAGCAGCTGCTGATGATGGCCGGATTCGATCGCTACATGCAGATCGTCCGCTGTTTCCGGGACGAGGACCTCCGGGCTGACCGCCAGCCCGAGTTCACCCAGGTCGATGTCGAGATGTCCTTCGTGGACGAAGAAGACGTGCTCGAAGTCGTGGAAGAGTATCTCGTCACGCTGGTGCGCGAAGTCCGCGGCATCGATGTACCCACGCCCTTCCCGCGTCTCACCTATGCGGAGGCGATGAGTCGGTTCGGCACCGACCGGCCTGACCTCCGCTTTGCGATGGAACTGGAAGATGCCTCCGACCTCTTCCCGGAATGCGAGTTCAAGGTTTTCCGTGGTGTGCTGGAACAGGGCGGTATCGTGTCCGGTCTCCGCGCGCCCGGGGTGGGAGAGTTCAGCCGGAAGAACGTCGACGAGCTGGTCGGGATCGCGCAGGTCTATGGGGCCAAAGGAGCCGTTCCCCTCCTGGTGGCGGAGGGAACTCTGGAGGGCCGAGTGGCCAAGTTCCTCTCCGACGAGGAGAAGGCATCCCTGATCACCCGTTTTGCGGCTTCTGATGGCGATCTGATCATCCTGGTAGCCGACCAGAGATCGATCGCTCTTGCCGCGCTGGGAGCTCTCCGACTCGAGATGGCGCGCCGGCTCGACCTGATCCCCGAGGGGATCTTCCGGTTCACCTGGGTGCGGGAATTTCCCCTGCTCGACTGGGACGAGGATGAAGGCCGGATGGTCGCGGTCCATCACCCCTTCACATCCGCCGCCGAACCCGCCGAACTGGTCCGGCTGACCGATGAGCTCGAGACCTCAGGCCAGGAAGGCGGATACCCGGAAGAATTGCGTCAGGCCATCCTGGGGCTGAAAGCGCGGGCCTACGATGTGGTGCTCAACGGTTTCGAGATCGCCGGCGGCAGTATCAGGAACCATCGGTTGCGTGAACAGTCCGCGATCTTCGGGTTGCTGGGAATGCCTCCCGGGGAGGCCGAAGAACGATTCGGATTCCTCCTCGAGGCCCTCCGGTACGGCGCGCCGCCCCATGGCGGCATCGCCTTCGGTTTCGACCGGCTGATGATGCTCCTGACCGGTTCTGCTTCACTGCGGGAAGTGATCGCCTTTCCCAAGACCACCAGCGCCCTCTCACTGATGGATGGCAGTCCGGCCGTGGTGGCAGCCGACCAGCTGGCTGAACTGGGACTCGACCTGAGATCGAATACAGGTCGGGGGGAAGAGGTACAATAATAGTGGACCGAGGTGGACCGGATCAGGAATGATCCCGGGCGATCCGGGGTGATTCCATACAACGGAACATTCGGTCATCAGTCTAAGTAGTAATGGGAGAGGCGAGATAGAACGCAATTTCAGTGTTTTTTGTCCTGTTTTGCCTTGACGGGGATTGTTGGTTGGCTAGTATGATTCTCGCTGTACCTGCAAGGATTGTTGTACTCTGGCAGTTACAGGTCTTTGGAATGTTGGAATCTGACTATGGGGTTTCCAAGTAGGACTTCATTGTCGGTCAGATTCCGGAATGGTGACTCATAGGAGGATGCCCATGGGCAAGGCCCAGAAGCTGGTAGGAACCGGCTTCCTCGCGGTGCTTCTTCTGTCAGGGACGATTCTGACAGGGTGTACCAAGCGGCCTGATGCGGAACAGTTGACGCAGCTGCAGGAAGCCTGCGCCGCGGCCGACAAGGCCGAACAGACTGTGACGGAGAAGGAGGCTGAGCTGGCTCAGGTTCAGGCAGAGCTGGCCCAGAAGCAGCGTACACTTCAGGAAGTCAATCGTGAGAAGGCCTCCGTCGAAAGCCGGCTGAATCAGCTGCGGGGTGAAGTGCAGCAGACCAGGGCCGAGATGGATCGCATTGAGCGTGAGAGGGGAACGCCTCCGCCGCCCCCTCCCGGTGACCGGTAGAAAGGAGAGGTGAGAGCATGAAAGCATTGCGCACGATCCTGTCCGTTACGGTTCTGGGAGTTCTGGTGGTGGGTACCGCATCCCAGGCCAACGCGCAGCAGGACAAGATGACGCTCGAAGAGTGGCAGGCCGCCCTCGACGCCTGTAACCAGCGTGAAGCTGCCGCGAGTGCTCGCATCAGCGACCTCGAATCGCAGATCGCTGATGTCAGACGTCAGATCTCCGACCTGGATCGCCAGATCAGCGCGGTCCGTCGGGAGATCACCGGTCTGAACCAGCAGGTTTCTTCGACGCAGGGAGAAATTCGTCGGGTTCAGGATGAACTCGAGCGGGTCAAGTTCCCCGAGACCTACACGGTCATCAAGGGGGACTGCCTGTGGAACATCGCGAAGAAGGATTACATCTACAACGACCCCTTCAAGTGGCCGGACATCTACGAGGCCAACAAGGACAAGATCAAGGATCCTGACCTGATCTACCCGAGGCAGGTCTTTACGATCATTCGTCCTTGACCCTGAACGGGGTGTCGAAATGAACGCTCTTGCCCGGGGGGTATTTCTACCCCCCGGTAAGGGCGTTTACTATTTCCGCCCTGCCTCTTAAGGCAATGAAACAGATCGTCAGCAACCGCATCCCCATAGAAGTTGATCCGGCGCGTTTCTTCGGCGTGCAGGATGCCAATCTCCGTCTGCTCGAAGACTTTTTCGAGGACGTGAAGCTGGTTGGTCGGGATCGTGAACTCCTCATCGAAGGACCCGGCCCTGAAGTGAACCGGCTGCTCGAGGTGATCGGGGTGATGCTCCACCGTCTGAAGGGCAGAGACGGGTTTACCGGGGAGGAGCTGAAGATTCTCCTGGAGGAATCGGAGCGGGAGCGGGCGGTACCCGACAATTACCAGGACCTGACAGTACTTCTCACGAACAAGAAACGGCGTATCTATCCGCGAACCGCGGGTCAGTACCAGTACCTGCAGGCAGTCGAGAACAATGACATCGTGATGTCGATCGGCCCGGCCGGGACCGGGAAGACCTACCTGGCGGTGGCGATGGCCGTCAAGGCCCTGAGCGCTCGGCAGGTCCAGCGCATCGTACTTGCCAGACCGGCGGTGGAGGCCGGCGAGAGCCTCGGTTTCCTGCCCGGCGACATGAAGGAAAAGATCGATCCGTACCTCCGCCCCCTCTACGACGCCCTGATGGAGATGATCCCGCCCGAACGTCTCCATAAGCAGCTCGAGAGTCATACGATCGAGGTGCTGCCACTCGCCTTCATGCGAGGCCGGAACCTGAACAACTCGTTCGTCATCCTTGATGAGGCACAGAACACGACTCCGACCCAGATGAAGATGTTCCTGACCCGCCTGGGAGTGAATTCCCAGGCGATCGTGACCGGGGATATCACCCAGGTCGATCTTCCCGCCGAGGTCACGAGCGGTCTGATCCACATCCAGGAGATCCTGATGTCGGTCGAAGGTATCGCCTTCATCTATCTGACCGAGAAGGACGTGGTTCGGCACCGGCTCGTGCGTGCGATACTGCGCGCCTACCAGGATCGGGGACTCTGAGGCATGAGCGTATGAAATCGACATCGGAGAAGAAGGTAGAGCGTACGAGCATCGAAACAGGGCCGGAAAAGACCCTCGATCTCATCCCCTGGGTAACCGGAGTGCTGCTGATCGCTTTTATCGCGATGCTCTTCCCGACGCGGCAGGCTTTCCGGTATTCGCTGAACGCGGGTGACATTGCCCTGGAGACGGTCGTCGCCCCCTTCACCTTCCACATTCTGAGGAGCAATGAGGAACTGGCGGAGCAGCGTAACGCGGCCCGCCGGGGTGTCCCACCCGTCCTTGAACTGGATCAGGCGATCGAGATCCAGCAGACCGTCCTGCTCGCCTCCCTTCTTGATTCCCTTTCGACCCTGCTTACCAGGGCGGAAAGTGATTCCCAGGTCATCGCCGGATTCCAGCAGCTCGCGCCCGATCTGACGGAGGAGTCGCTGATCTATCTCTACCGGGGTGACACCACTATTCTGACGGATGAGTACCGGCTCACTCTCGCGACCCAGCGACTCGACTCCCTGCGGACCGCGACCGAGCAGGGTGTGGCCCACTATTTCTCGATCGGTATCGTCGCTTCGAAAGAACCGCTGCGGGAACTCACGGACGACCTGGTGACGGTCGACACCGGGGAGAACGAGATCGCTCAGCGACTGAGTGTCGTCGTGGAGATGGAGCAGGTATTCGCCTCACTGGCGAACATGCTTCGAAACAACCTGCCCGGTGCTGACATTCGGCTGATTACGGCGGGATTCGAACTGACCCGCGCGGTGCTGCTGCCCAACCTTATCCTGGATACGGACCGGACCGAGAGAAGGCGGGTGGGAGCCGCCAACGAAGTACCCCTCTTCAAGGGTACCGTCCTGCTGGATGAACGGATCGTTCCTGGTGGCCGATATTGAGGACCTGGCTGGCCAGGATCCTGCTCATCATCCTCATCCTGGCCGTCTTTATCGTCTGGCTCAGCGATCATCGGAAGACGCTCCTGCGCGACCACCGGAAGATGATAATGCTGGCGGCTGTCGTGGCGATCGAACTCGCCCTGATCTATCTCCTGCGGGAGAGCAGTGTCCTCAGCGTCTATCTCGCCCCGGTGGCGGTCGCGACCATGCTGCTCACCATCCTGTTCGATACCGGGGTCGGGCTGATGACGGCGGCGGTGATCGGTTTCCTGCTCGGATCAGTACTCGGATTTGATTTCCAGAGTGCCCTGGTCCATACCGTCGCGGGAGCTGCCGGCGTCTTCGCTGTCAGCCATGTCAGGAAGCGGAGCCATTTCTATCGTGCCCTCTGGGTCGTGCCGCTCGTCTACCTGGTCAGTATCCTGGCGGTGGAACTGCTCCGGTTCAGTTCGGCGGAAGTGCTCAATGTCAGCCTGATCTACGGAGCCGCGAACGGCGCCTTGAGCGTGGTGATCACGATGGGACTCCTGCCGATCTTCGAGGGGCTCCTCAATTTCTCGACCAACATCTCCCTGCTCGAACTCTCTGACCTGAATCACCCGCTGATGCGACAGCTCGCCATGCGAGCCCCCGGCACGTACCAGCATTCTCTCATGATGGCTGAGATGAGTGCCGCGGCAGCTGAAGCGTGCGGCGCCAATGAACTGCTGACGAGGGCTGGTGCCTACTTCCACGATGTCGGCAAGATAAACAAGCCGGAGTACTTTGTGGAGAACCAGCAGGGTCTGAACCCCCACGAGAAACTGGCGCCCACCATGAGCTCCCTCATCGTCCTGACCCATGTGAAGGAGGGAATCGAACTGGCCGACGAACACCGGCTGCCTGACGCGATCAAGGCCTTCATACCCGAACACCACGGCACCGCGACGATGACCTACTTCTATCTCAAGGCGGTCGAGGAGGCGAAAGAAGGGGAGAAGGTCCTCGAGGATGACTTCCGCTATCCGGGGCCGAAACCGCAGTCGGTCGAGACCGGCATCGTCATGCTCGCCGACGCGGTCGAAGCCGCCAGCCGGGTAGTTGATAATCCGAGTCCCCGACGGTTCCGAATGATGGTGCAGGAACTCGTCGAACAACGCTTCGAGGATGGCGAACTGGATGAGTGTCCGATCACCCTGCGTGAGCTTCGCCTGGTGCAGGAGGCTTTCGTGAATGTCCTGACCAGCCGGTTCCATCACCGGATCGATTACCCCGATCGGGATGAAGTCCTGAAGAAAGCGGCGGAAAAAAACAGCGGGAACGGAGAGAAGTCGCCTGATGAGTGACCCCGATCCTTCATCGGTCGAAATACGGGTGCATCGGGACGACTCTGAAGACCTGTCCCGATTGCCAGAGCTCTCTCTCAGCGCAGTGTCAGCCCTGTCGGCTCATGTCCTGGAGGCTGAAGGGGTCAGAACGGGAGAAGTCGACCTCGTGTTCTGCGGCGACGATCGCATCGCGGAACTGAACCTCGAATGGCTCGAACGGGAAGGACCGACCGACTGCATCGCCTTTGATCTCAGGGAGGAGAAGACCCCCTCGCTGGTGGAGGGAGAGGTGTATATCGATATATCCCAGGCGGAGCGGCAGGCACCGGAATACGAAGTCACGATCGATGAGGAACTCCGGAGACTGATCATCCACGGGCTGCTGCATCTGCTCGGATACACCGACACCGGCACACCGGCCGAGGCTGATCAGATGAGGGAGCGTCAGGAATCGTTCGTATCGGTCTGGACCGAGCCAATCCTGGGAGCGACGTAATGCCTCCCGTGATCATGATCGAGCCGGTCATGGAGGTGTTATTCATTCTCCTGCTGGTGCTGCTCTCAGGCGCCTACACCGCCGCCGAGACAGCGATCCTGACGGTTCTGCGGCTGAACCGGGCCGAAAAACCGGAGAAACCCGATCTCCTGCCGGAGTGGGAAGAGACGGCGCGCGAGGAACTGCCGC
>JALGWK010000447.1 GCA_025774205.1 bacterium | reverse complement strand
ACCCCGACTGATCCACCTTGCCACCGACGGCGAGACGTTCGGACATCATGTGAAGGGCGGAGAAGAGACTCTCGCCTGGACCCTCGACCAGCTCGAGCATGGTGGCGAGGCGGAGCTGACCATCTACGGGGAATTCCTCGAGCGCTTCCCGGCCACTCGGGAGATCGGGATCAAGGAGAACACCTCCTGGAGCTGTCCGCATGGAGTGGAGCGGTGGCGGTCAGACTGCGGCTGCGCCGGGGGACGGTACCCTGATGGAAGTCAGGCCTGGCGGGCCCCCCTGCGGGAGGCTCTCGACTGGTTGAGGGATTCGGTCGCCGACCTCTTCGAGCGGGAGACTGAACCGGTGCTCATCGATCCCTGGCGAGCCCGTGATGAGTACATCGACGTCATCCTCGACCGGTCGGGTGAGACGGTCAGCCGGTTCCTCGCCGAACAGGCCCGCCCGGGGATCCCGCCGGAGGGTGCCCGGAAGGCCCTGCCGTTCCTCGAACTGCAGCGGAACGCCATGCTGATGTATACCTCCTGCGGCTGGTTTTTCGACGATCCCGGCGACATCGAGACCGTTCAGATCCTCCAGTACGCGGGCATGGTCATTCAGATAGCGGCCCGGGCGACGGGCATCGACCTGGAGGGGGGATTCCTGTCGATCCTGGAAGAGGTGGAGAGCAACGATCCCGAGCGGGGGAACGGCGCGACGATCTACGAGAAGTACGTCCGGCCGAATATGGAGTTCCCCGGTCCTGTGATCACAACGGCTTGACTCCCTCCTCTCATCTCCTGTATCACTGACCGAGTTGCACGCCCCCGAAATATGTCGAGTTTATTCCAGGCTGTTACCCGGTTTGTTGTATCGATAATCTCGGAGGAGACTTTGATCTCGGGTTCACGTTGGCTCAATCGAATTATTCTCCTGGTCCTGTTGCTTCCGGCAATGGCAGGATGCAAAATGGCCTCGCCTACCGCGCCGGGCTTCAGTTTCAATGGTAACTGGACCGGTTTCTTCAAGGATTACACCTCTTCCCAGATAACTGGATCGCCGTTCGGCGGCCCCCTGACCATGAGTGTGGGTAAAAACGGAACCGCCTCTGCTGCGGGTGAACGGAGCGAATCGACGGCATGGGGCACACTGACGTGCAAGATCAGCATGGAATTCATCGTGATGCCTGATGGGTCACTTCAGGGAACCGGCACCTGGAATAATTCCCTGTCGGGCTGGTACGGATATCATGGTTCGGGTGAAGTATATGGACAGCTGAATTCTGATACCGATAAAGGAAGTGGTGACCTGCAGATCGAGTTGAACGGTGTCCTCTGGCACTTCCCCTGGCGCGTGGAGAAGGTGAAGTGAAGCGACTGAGGGCGTCTGGCAGGATCACCGGAGTGCTATTGATACTCACTCTGGCCCTGAGCGTTACCGCCTGCACCACTGAAAATCCTGTCGGGCCAGTGATCGATCCCCTCTGTGGAAAGTGGTTGGGTACAATCGTCGATCCTTATAACGGTGAAACCAAGAATGACAGCCTGACCCTGACGGTCCTGGCAGGGGGAGTAGCCAGTGGTACCGGATATATGTGGTACCACTTATCGGTGGAAGGCGGCTTTATAGCGACAATTATCATGGTCTATTTCGAAGGGGAAGTTGCAGCTGACGGGTCCCTCGTCGGAGTTGGGCGCTCGATATATATCATCAATAATTATTCCACCATGTCCAGTCTCTACATGTATGGTGAAGGACCGGTGACCGGATCTCTCAACAGCGCCACCGGGACCGGCAGCGGCAAGCTGACTATAATTGAGGGTGCTGGATCGATCGATATTGATTGGACGGTGACGAAGGAGGGATCCGGATGACCTGTCCATCTGTGAAAAGAGGTGGGACTGAAGCCGGGCATCCTTTCCCGTTCACCCTGATCCTGTTGTTAGCATGCATTGCTGCCTGCAGTACCGAACCTGAGAACAAACCACCGACAGCCTTATTCTCGGTAACTCCACAGACCGGAAC
>JALGWK010000446.1 GCA_025774205.1 bacterium | reverse complement strand
TGAGGATGGTCCCTTCTGAAGGATCGGTGACCTGGCCCCGGAATTCATGGAGTCGCGCCAGGTCCATGGCTGTTCCCCAGTAAACCACGCCGGGACGCGGCGGAACAGACTGAAAGAATCGACCTTCGTCATGCGTGACGCCTCAACCGGGCGGTAGTCGTCTCCGGACATTGAATTGTGTGACACCGACAGCCTGTTCACCCGAGGTCTCGTCGGTGATCAGGACCACCAGGAAGATCGGTCCCTCGTAGACCGCCTCAAGACCACTCAGGTCGATCTGCATGCTCCGGCTCGCCTGCGGCTTGAGTCTCCCGTAATCACGGTCCTCCCCGATAATGACAATCCCGGCCTCGGGCGCGTCGGGGATCACGTAGTACGACTCACTCCAGACGTGGTCTCCGAATTCGGAAGGAGTGAGATTGCTGATTTCGAAGTAGATGAACAGATCAGTACCTGAGTAGAGATATCGGCTGGGAGCGGGCAGGATGTAGTATTCCCCCCGGTGGAATTTGCCCTCTCCCTCCTCGAACTCCACGTCGGAGGCGAGCATGATGGGGGAAACCTGCAATCCCGGTGTGCCGTGCCAGTTGAAATTGAGGCTCTGGATCGTTCCCCCCGACGCTCCCGCCTGGGGATCTTCCGCGGAGAGGTAGGCGATATATGATCCCGGTATCGTCCGGAAGCGAAAGGTGTCGAGCAGAAGCTGGTCTTCGAGCTCCGGGGTACCTTCGATCAGGTACCCCAGGCTCCTCTCCTCGGAGTAGACGATGTTCAGATCGTGGTCGAAGACCACCAGCGTGGTGATGAGGTCGGTGGTGTAACCGATGCTCGTCTGATGGATCTGGACCGCGGAGGTCGGCAGACCGATTGAAGCCTGAACCTCGATTGAATCGACACCGGCCGGGAAGGCGACCGCGTCCATGGTGAGCGGCAGCTGATTGCTCCCGACCGGGAGACCGATCTGGAAGACCGGTGGAGGTGACAGCACGTGCAGCTGCTCGAGGATCAGGGTGTGGGAAGACTGTCGACGATCATCGGAGCCTTTCCTGAGCGCTGTAGAGAGGGTCGTGCCTGCCGCACGTCCCTTCGACTGCCGTGTCTCAACCTCTTCGGTGGCCCTGTCGAGGAAGGTCATCAGGGTGTCTTCGATCCGTCTGCCTTGGGCCGCACCCAGCATGCTTTCACCGACCTGGATCACCTCGGGTGAACCCCAGGTGTAGTACGCGATCCGATGTTCTTGATTGATGAAAGCCGACGAGCCGAACCAGAGGTGCGTGTCACCCCGCCAGTCCCAGCCGGTCAGACTGGTCTTGGAGGGATACATCAGAGGGAGATCACTGATAAGCTCTTCGGGATTCTGCCACACTTTCACGTGGGGGCCCCGGTCGGGCATCCGCTCCAGGGTCAGTCTGGCCGGTGCGCGACGACGTGTTTCACCCAGATCGGCCGCCAGTTCATCAGCGGTATAGCTCGCCGACATGGTTCGGCCCACAACCATGCGGGGATCGGCCCGGGCCGCCCGCAGGACCGCCACCCTCTGGATCCCCTGCCGGGGGAGGAGGTAGCAGGCCCTGACTGTCAATCGTTCCACAGTGTCTTCAAACTGGTCCAGGCATCCGGCCAGCGATTCCTCCGGGAGCGCGAGCAGTTGCTCGGCGATCGCAGGCAGTTCATACCAGGAGAGAAAGAGCAGAGCCCGCTGTTTCCGCCACACCGAGGCTTCCGGATCCTTAAGATCCTCCCAGGCCCCCTCCAGTGTCGGCGGTTGGCGGGGTGGGGCGCGGTCGACCGCGGTGGCTGGTTCAAAGGCCCCTCTGACTATCAGGATGAACGGTCTCGGAGTTCCATAGCGGAGTCTGGTGGCGCCCTGGAAGCGAGTCCGGCTGGTGACGGTGCGGGCGCCGCCCCGGCCCTGCCAGCTCCCGTCGAAATACGGATTCGGTCCCTGCACGTCCGGCAACCCATATCTGAGAAATAGGCTCCACAGGGTTGCCAGCTCCCCGAAGGG
>JALGWK010000445.1 GCA_025774205.1 bacterium | reverse complement strand
CTCCGCCGCCGTTGGCGGCCGCGTTGGTCGGGAATGCCCAGATGTTCCCCAGACCGATGGCGCTGCCGGCCGCGGCCATGATGAAAGCCATTTTCGATCCCCAGGTGTCACGGGTTTGTGAGTCGTTCATCTCCATGTGTTGTCCGTTTCCTTCCTTCTTCCAGCGATACATTCCCGCGCTTGCGGATTACGATCTTCCTTGCCGCAGACCGGCCGGCACCGGACAGAATCCCGCCATCCGGAAAGGGGCATCATACTGTATGTTCTCCGGGTCGGGGCAACCTTCAATACACCGGTATAATCATTTAGGCTGAAACGGGAACGGCCTCACCGGTGGGTTCCGGTGAGGCCGCTGTCTGACTGACAGGTTTCCCGAGCGGCTGAATCTCAAGGCTGCCTCAGGCAGCCGTCGGGGGGCGTGGGCTCAGAAGCTCACCTTCAGGCCGGCCGCGATACCCATGCCGCGGACACCGCCGGGTGTGAGACCGGTGTTCGCCACCCCGATCTCGAAGACGAGCGCCCGCAGGTCAAGCCCCAGGCCGAACGCGCCGACCATCCCGTGTCGTCCGCCCAGGCTCATGCCCGCCCTGATGGGAATAACATTCAGGAGGCGGTATTCGAAACCGAGTGCCACTCGCGGCACCGTCCGGTAACCCAGCCCTTTGCTGAAGGCCTGCTCGAACTCGGCGTTCAGCGCCAGGTTCCGACCCACCCGGTAGGTGGTGCCGAAACGAAGGATCACCGGCACCGGAGTGCGGAAGGCGTCGATCCGCTCGAGCTCGATATCGGTTGAAGTGAGGGAGTCGATGTCTACCTCTTCCGCGCCCTCGTCGAATTCGAGGAATGTCCCCATACCGATCGTATCGGCCGTGGCCGTCAATCGGACGTTGTAGGTGGAGCTCTTCCACTTGATACCCGGGCTCAGGTTCAGCAGGGCCGCATGCACGGTGAGAGCGTCGTCGACGACGGCGGCAATGCCGAGATCGATCCCCAGGCCGCTCCCTGCAGTGGGAGAGTAACTGTCGTCGTTCCGGATCAGCGGATCATCCGATTCCTCATCAATCGCTGATCCCGGCATTCCGGCGCTCTGGTAGAGGTAATCGGCACTCCCCCAGATGCCGCTCTCACCGAAGGTGAAGTCGATCGTCCCTTCATCGACTCCCGCGTAGAAATGGCCCATGTAGTACTTGATGCCGATCCCCATCCAGACCTCCTGGACCGGGAAGATCTTCAGCTTGATGAAGCTGTCAATGGCAGCCGGTACGGGGAAGGCGTAGGAGGCATGGATCACCGAGACGGCTTCGGTCGAGAGCCCGAACTCACCGAAGTGGTAGGTCCGGTTGAGCTGGTTCCCGTTCAGGAGCAGATCGAAGAGATCGGTCGGTACCCGGGCCTCGGCATTCACCGTGTGATAGGCACCGAACGCCAGTCGCCCGAGCTGGAGGCCGAAGCTCCCTATTTCGGCCTGTATACGGAGGTTCGCGGCTTCGCCGAGTGAATCGAGGTATTTATCCTTCTCGGCCTGATCGAGGAAAGCCCCCTGCCAGCGATTCCACCGCCCGACCGACATGAACGTCTGATCGAGGTGGGTGTTGAGGGAGAAGAGCCGCGCGCTGAAGGACTTCCGTCCCGGGAGGCCCAGAATGGCCGGGTTCACCAGCGCGGCGTCGATATCGTTCAGCGCCGTTCCACGGGCGCCCGCCATCGAATACCCGGCGACGCTGTAAGTACCCTGCGCCTGCACTGACGCCGGGAGTGTCAGATGAGTGAAGCTGATGCCCGCCATCAGGAGGAGGGCCGGTACGAGACGTGTCATCGTGGAACGTGACATCCCTGTTATCGTTGAGTGTAACATCACCGACCACCCCCTTCCCCGGTACCAATATCATCGGGATCGATCAACACCTTCACAGTCGCGAAGGCCTTCAGAAAGAGTCGATCGTTCCGGGAGAGTTTAAACGGCGAGCCCGGAGTTGTTGGCGGGATGATGATCTTCACTCCCGACCAGAA
>JALGWK010000444.1 GCA_025774205.1 bacterium | reverse complement strand
CATGCAGGCCCGTCACCCACATTGATTCAGACGTGTGAATGACCATCTGGTAAAAATGAGCCATGGTATTCTGCGGTTGAATGAAGGAATGCAGATCAATAAGTGTCGAAGCATCATCGGTGAGGTGATACCTGTTCAGCCGTGCCAGGGCATGATCAAACACCCAGAGTTCCGATGTATTCGGATCAAAGGCGATAGCACCCGGAGACTGGAAATCCCCCGGGCCGCTGCCCTGTCTCCCGATAACCTCAATCGGTGTCCCTGAGGTGGAGAACCGTACCACTCTCTGCCCGTAAAGATCAGAGATTATCAGTTGGTCTGCCGGCCCGGAGATAATATCCCAGGCAGCCTGGAATCCCTGCCATTCTTCGATGTCCTCTGAATACGGATCCCAGAGAAATTCCATTCTGACATCGATGGATTCGACTCTGCTCTCCGTTGAGGGAGTACAGCAAAGCGTACCCAGCGATACAACCAGCATGCCTGAGACAGTGAGAGCAATCGGGCCGATTCGTGACCGGCGTGTCGACTGGAGGTTGTTCATCATCAGTACTATGCTACTGTAAACGCCAACGTAATGAGAATAGGTACCGTGCCGGGTGAACGGGACTGCCTTTCTGCTCGTCGTTCCTGCAGCCCGATCTGTATGAGTCCGAGTTGGCGCAATTGGCAGGCATGATTCAGCGACAACCGAACTGTATTGGCAACCAGCCTGTGAATACGCTGGGTATCCG
This sequence comes from bacterium, assembly GCA_025774205.1. Lineage (GTDB taxonomy): Bacteria > Blakebacterota > Blakebacteria > Blakebacterales > Blakebacteraceae > Blakebacterum. Next base: position 1,287 of record JALGWK010000444.1, on the reverse strand, counting down.
GGGAGTGGGGACCGCCGGTATCATCACGATGCTCGCGGTCGCTGTTTCGCTCCTGTTCGTGGGCCTCCGATCAGGGACACGGGCCCAGTCGAGCGGCCTCTCCGTGACTGAGCGACTTCGACTCAAGGCCCCCCTGGAAGAGGTCGATCGCCGCGCCATGTTCCGGTCGGCCGACGCGACCGATCGGGCCCACGCCACTCTGGATCTCAGCCGGCTTAAAGTCTACACCTACAACTTCGGTGTCACCATCGGTCGGATCTTCTCCTCGGGACGCGCGAACTACCCCAGCGAGGATGGGTCTCAACGCAGTTTCTACTTTTTTTCGGCCCCAGCCTTTGCTGTCGAAGCGGGACCCTGGCACCCGAATCCCATGGTCCATGAGAGTTCCGATTATCACTCCCTGTCGAAGATGGACTGGGAGGCGAAGGACGGGTCGCGTGGGGAGCTCTTTGCCTGGTCCATGCAGATCGGGGGCTATCCCATGATGGCCATGACAGGTCTGCCCGTGACCTGGCCTTCGGCCGGCTGGCCGGCCCCGGAGGGGGTGATCGATGTCTGGCTGGGCACGGAAACCTGGCACAAGTGGGAACGACGGATGCAGCGGGAAACCTACGGCATCTTCGATGATGCCTATGCCGACCGGGAGGGCCTGGGCGATTCCATTCCGCTCGGTATCGAGGTGCAGTTCCGGGCCCTCACCTCCAGTGACGACGATATCGTCTACTTCCAGTATGAATTCACGAACACCTCCAGCCACCATCTGACCGGGGTATACCTGGGACAGATCGTCGACTCGGGCAGCCCAACGACCAATGATTTCAGTGACGCCTTCCTTCGGTACGATCCGGAATTTCAGCTCATCTATGCCGTCGGCTCGAACTATGATCCTGAGGCCGGAACCCACAGCCGGCCCTCTGAGCCCGGAAATGTCGGCTGGGTCGGGACCATCTGGCTCGACACACCGACCGGTTCCTTCAAAGAGGGAGAGTTCCGGTACGCCTGGCCCCCCTATCCGGAGAGTCCGTCCGAGATCCTCACCCGGGTGGCTTTCCTCAACTGGGATGACCGCGTCCTCTCCTCGGAATCGTCACTCTACGGCGCGATGTCGGGAGATATCTCCCTCATGGAGCCGATCGAGGCGGACGAGGTCTGGAAGACCGGTCAGCACGGAGGCGTTCCCGTCCTGAAGCAGAACGAGGATGATTACAAAGCCTGGAATACCGACTGGCAGAATAATGCGGACCTCTTCTATTACGCTTCGTCAGGACCGGTGGACATGCCGCCCGG
>JALGWK010000443.1 GCA_025774205.1 bacterium | reverse complement strand
CGGACTGATTCTCTTCCGGAACCAGGGTGGCACACTGAAGGCCTTCGATTCGAAGTGTACCCATGCGGGCTGCAACGTCGCGTTCGAGGGTGAGCGGATCTACTGCCACTGCCACGGCGGCACCTATGACCTCGACGGGCAGAATATCGCTGGTCCCCCGCCCCGTCCGCTCACCGAGCTCGGAGTGGCCGAGGAGGACGGACTCCTGTATGTATCCCGGCTCACCGGAACAACCGGGAGTGAGGCCGGGTCATGAAATATGAGATCCCGACAGAGGCTGAAGAGCGGCTTCCGGCACCCGACTCTCACTCAGGCAGACTCTCGCGATGGCTGCTGCAGCGTTTCCCATTCTGGAACACCTATGACTATCTCGAGAAGAAGGTCGTTCCAAAACACAAGCACTCAGTCTGGTACAACATGGGAGGGCTCGCGCTCTTCTTCTTCACTGTACAGGTGATCACCGGCATACTGCTCATGGTCTATTACCGACCGGGCGAGCCGTGGATGTCGGTTCAGCGTATCGCGATGGAGGTCCCCTTCGGAACCCTGATCCGGAGCATCCATCACTGGAGCGCCAATCTGATGACCCTGACGCTCTTCATCCACCTGTTCAGCACCTTCTTCATGAAATCGTACAGGGAACCACGAGAGGTCACCTGGCTCAGTGGTGCCCTTCTCTTTGCCATCACTCTCGTATTCGGATTCTCCGGCTACCTCCTCCCCTGGGACGATCTTGCGTTCTTTGCAACCCGGGTCGGGATCGCCGAAGTGGAGAAGGCCCCGTTGCTGGGAATGTGGCTGGCAGACCTGGCCCGTGGAGGTCCGGAAGTGACGGTGGACACGATCGGCCGATTCTACACACTGCACGTGATGGTACTGCCGGTGACCATCCTCACGATGATCGGCCTCCATCTCTTCTTCATCCAGGTCCAGGGAGTGAGTGAACCCGATTTCTTCACTGCTCTACCGCCGGAGAAGAAGCGCTACGAGAAATTCTTCTCTGAATTCCTCTTCGGTGAGATCCCGATCTGGCTCTGCATGGGGGCCCTTCTGGTAGCGATATCGGCGGTGTGGCCGAGGGGACTCTCACCCGAAGCGAACCCGTTCGGATCAGCCCCCGCCGGCATCAAACCGGAGTGGTATTTCCTTTCCCAGTTCCAGTTGCTGAAGCTCTTCCCGGGAAAGATCGAGGCAGTCGGCATGTTCATCATGACGCTGATCCCGATCGGGATCCTTGTGGTCCCCTTCCTCGACCGGAGCATCCCGACCGATGAACGTGGCCGACTGGTGACGAAGGTCGGGATCGTGGTCCTGCTGGCGTTCATCCTCTTCACGGTATGGGGAGGTATCTCATGAACGCGCTGTCATTCTACTTCTCGATGGGAGCCGGACGATGAATTACCCGGTCTGGGATATCCCCTTCCTCGGTTCAGCCGGCGTGGTAGCGGTCATCGCGGTCATCCACATACTGATAGCCCACGTCGCTATCGGTGGCGGAGCATTCCTCTTCATCGCCGAAAAATGGTCGGACCGCCAGAACAACGGTGACGCGATCCGCGCATGGCTGAGGAAGTACGCGACCTATTTCCTGGTGTATACCACGGTGTTCGGCGCGGTGACCGGCGTCGGCATCTGGTTTTCGATCCAGCTGGCGAGCCCGGAAGGGACGAGTCTGCTGATCCACCAGTTCGTCTTCGCCTGGGCGATCGAGTGGGTAATGTTCCTGGGGGAACTCACTGTGCTCTACCTCTACTTCTACGGCTGGGAGAAGAACTCCAGACAGATGCAGGTCTTCCTGGCCGGGGCCTACTTCGTGATTGCCTGGGGATCGCTCTTTGTCATCAACGGGATCATCACCTTCATGCTCACTCCCGGCGCCTGGAGCCTGGAGAACACGAGTATCTTCGCGGGATTCTTCAATCCGGGTTACTTCCCCTCTCTGCTGATCCGTACCCTGATCATGTTCATGCTCGGCGGGCTCTTCGGGATCATCGTGGCCACCAGGGTCAACGGTGATGACG
>JALGWK010000442.1 GCA_025774205.1 bacterium | reverse complement strand
TGGACTACGCCCGCTTCAACTACATTGCCCAGCCGGGAGATGATGTACCGCTGGTCCCGATCGTGGGCCCCTATGACGAGTTCATCATCGAGTGGGGTTATGTACCGATCCCCGTGGCCACCTCACCGGAGGATGAGAAGGAAGTCCTCAACTCAATCGCTGTTCGCCAGGAGGAGAACGAGTACCTGCGCTTCGGACACGCTGATGGAGTGGATCCGAACGCCCAGACCCCGAACGCCCAGACCGAGGATCTCTCGAACGATCCGGTGGCGGCTACCGAACTGGGCCTGCGGAACATCAACGCGATCGCCGACATGCTCCTGGAGGCGACGACCCGTGCGGGCGAGGATTATTCCGACCTCGAGGGGGTGTTCGGTCGACTGGTCGGTCAGCGGAACCAGGAACTGAGGCACGTGGTCACCGTGGTGGGCGGTGTCCATCACTTCTACCGGTTCGCGGGTACCGAGGGTGAAGTCTACGTGCCGGTCACCAAAGTCAGGCAGCAGGAGGCGGTCGCCTTCCTTAATCAGCACGCCTTCCATGTCCCGGAATTCCTGCTCGACCGGGAGATCCTCCGTCGTATCGAATCATCCGGCACCATCGCGCGGGTTCTTTCCGGTCAACGGCAGATACTCGCGGGACTCTTCAACCGGGCCCGGGTGGACCGCCTCATCGAACAGGAGGCGCTGCTCGGTCAGGACGCCTACAGCCTGGAAGAACTGATGGCCGATGTGAGAAGCGGTGTCTGGAGTGAGCTGACCGCCCGCAGTTTCCGGATCAACACCTACCGCAGGAACCTGCAGCGGGCATACCTGGACATCTTCGACGCCAACCTCAACGGTGAGGATGTGCCCCATACCGACATGAACCCCCTGATCAGGGGAGAACTGCAGGAACTCAACAGCCAGCTGAGACGGGCCCTCGAACGGGCGGCAGATCGGATCACCCGGCTGCATATGGAGGACATGCAGGTGAGGATCGCCAGGATCCTCGATCCCGCCGACTCAGTCGTTCAGGGACGGGATCAGCCCGGCGAGGCCGGATTCAGTTCCGCCAGCAGGTGAGTATCCTCGCCGCCGTCTGCTCGGGTCCGTCATCGGGCCCGAGCCTGACGCGGTGGGCATCAAAGTTCCTGAACCAGGTGAGCTGCCGCTTGGCGTAGTTTCGGTGTTCCTTGCGGATACCTTCGATCGTCTCTTCTCTCGAGAGTTCGCCATCCAGATGCCGGTAGAGGAGATCGTACCCCAGTCCTGTCAGGCCGGGAGCATCAACGGGAACACCGTCCGATCTCAGTCGGTAGGCCTCCTCCGGCCAGCCCTCATCGAAGAGCGCTGTCACCCGTTCGTTCAGCCTCCTGTAGAGCAGGTCCCGATCACGCTCGAGCAGCACCTGCGTCCAATCGGCGTCGCAGAACGGTTCGCACTCCTGATTCTGCTGCAGTTCGGTAAGTGGCACGCCATGCAGGGCGTGGATCTCCAGTCCCCTGATGACTCGCTGGGTATCGGTCGCCGGTATGCCCTCCGCCCACGCGGGATCGAGCGCGGCCAGACCCTCCGCCCACGCGGGATCGAGCGCGGCCAGATCGGTCCAGAGCGCCTCCACTCCCTCCTCCCGCAAGCGGGCCTCCAGACCGGCGCGGACCCGCTCCCGCTCGCCGGGATCAGCCGGAGGTTCTTCGAAAAGACCATCGGTGAGCGCCAAATCACCGGCCGACCAGCTCTGTCGGGGATCCCTGGTGCTCACCAGATGGTGGGGGACACGCTGCAGCAGTTCCCGGCCAGGGGCTGCCGTTCCGATCTCGAGACCCCGGTAGACCTGTCTGGAATCGGCTGAAATGATCTCGCCGTCGAGTTCTTCGGCTGAGAGGACCGCGGCTTCACTTTTCCCCACGCCGGTGGGGCCGGCGATGATGAGCACCCGCGGTCTCATCGTTCGAAACGGCGATCGAGTTCATCGAGTCCGAGGATCAGATGGGTCGGCCTGCCGTGGGGACAGACCTGCGGTTTCTCGCAGGCGAAGAGACGGTCGATCAGTATCCTCCGCTCTTCGGGATCGAGCCGCTGGCCGAACTTGATTGCCGCCCGGCAGGCAACGCTGGCAGCCACCTTCTCAAGGACGCTCCCCGTACCTTCCCTGCCCTCTCCCAGGTCATCGATGATGCCGAAGATCACCTCCTCCTCGTTCCCGACCTTTTCAAGGTAGGATGGGACCGCTTCCAGGGCGAAGGTGCTGCCGCCGAACGGTTTCAGATCGAAGCCCACCTTTACCAGCAGGAAGGTGAACTCCTTCACTACTGAAGCCTGTTCGACCGAGAGGTCCAGGAGGCGCGGGAAAAGAAGCTGCTGGCTGGCCGCGGGCGCCTCGGTCAGGTGGCGGAGAGAATCTTCGTAGAGGATCCGCTCGTGAGCGGCGTGCTGGTCGATCACGATGATCCCCCCCGTGATGGGGGCGATGAGATACCGGTCATGCACCTGCCAGATGAGGGGCTCATCCGACAGGTCGGAGACGGCCCTCGAACCGCCGGCACTCTCATCGGGAGTGTCATCATGATCGGGGATCCCTTCCGGCACCTCGAAGAGTGAGGTGGCGGCGTCCTTCACTTCGGGAACGAGTCCCGTGAAGAGCCCGGTATGATGCCAGGGCAGATCTCCCTCCGTCACCCTCCGCTCGACTCCCGGCCAGCCCCCCCCACTCTCTCCCGAGCCCACACCCTGACGCCGGTCGCGGTACAGGTTCCGGGTCCCGAGTTCCCGGCCGAGCGCCTCCCGCACACCGGTGATCAGGAAGTCCTTCACCCGCGCTTCATCGGAGAACCTGACCTCACGCTTGGCGGGATGGACGTTGACATCGACTTCCGAGGAGAGCACCTCGAGGAAGAGGCAGGCGAACGGATATCGTCCCTGCGGAAGGAGTTCTCCATAGCCGGTGAAGAGCGCGTAAGAGAGACCTCGATGACCAACCGGGCGGCCGTTCACGAAGAGGTGCACCGCTCCTGACGTCCGGCGTGAGGCGGCCGGCGCTCCCAGCACTCCCCTCAGACGCATATCGTCCACCTCCGCCGCCAGCAGCACCGCCCCGGAGAGCGCCTTGGAACCGAACAGTTCGGCCGCGCGCTGCCGTAGTTCCCTCCCCCCCCGCAGTTTTAATACATGCCGTTGATCGTGGCGCAGGGAGAAGCTCACATCGAGCCGCGAAAGCGCCGCTTCGTTCACGGTCCTGACGATGTGGCGATATTCGGTCTGTACGCTCTTGAGAAATTTCCGCCGGGCCGGCACGTTCGCGAAGAGATGCTCCACCCTGACAGTTGTGCCGCGGACCCGGGCGACCGGCTGTTCCTCGATTACCCGGCCTCCTTCGAGCACGATCCGCAGCCCATCAGGCGCGCTCCCATCGGAGGTCTCGAGAGTGAAGCGGCTCACGGAAGCGATGCTCGGCAGGGCTTCCCCCCGGAATCCGAACGTTTCGAGCAGGGAGAGATCTTCCACGCGCTCGATCTTGCTGGTGGCATGACGCTTCAGGGAAAGACGACGGACCGCGCCCCGGCGTCGAGGGCATTCTCGACAAGTTCCTTCACGACCGAAGCCGGCCGCTCGACGACCTCGCCGGCGGCAATCTTGTCGATCACATTATCGGGCAGTACCTGGATCACGAGATCCATTCATCCTTCCATAATGACCGTCAACCGATCAGGATCGCGAGCAGTCCCGCCAGCATATCCCATTTCAGGAAAAGCTGTATCCGTCTATATGACGCTTCATCGTGCGGTCGGGCAAGCCGTACCACGAGCCAGAGCATCGGTGCCCCAACTCCGGGCACGATAACCAGCAGGTAGGGCAGGCCGAGCCAGCCTGTGACTGCCGGGATCGTGACCGTGATGATGAGGATCGTAAAAACCAGTCGCGCCAGCGCCCGGGCGAACGCTTCACCGGCTGTCAGCGGGAGTGTTCGTCGCCCGTCGTGCCGGTCGGCCTCGATGTCCTCCAGATCCTTGACGATCTCCCGACCGAGTATGAAGAAGAACGCGAGGACCGCCGGGATCGCGCTCCACCAGCCATGTCCGACGGCCAATCCTCCGAGCAGAAAGGCCAGACCCGTAACGATCGCCACGATGATGTTGCCGATGAGGGGCTGTCGACTCCCCCACAGATCGTACATGATGATCGCCGCCAGCGATCCTGCCCCGATCCACCGGCAGGCCGGAGGCAGCGGCAGGAGGGCGATCACACCTGCCAGGAGCAACAGCACGCCCCAGATCAGCGCGATCGGTCGAGACACCACGTCCGAGGGAAGGGGACGATAGGACTTGTTCACCCGATCGATCTCGACATCGGCCACGTCGTTGAGGACCATCCCGCCGGCCGTAAAGAGAACCGCCACCACCAGGGCCCGGATCAGCGGGGACCAGTCCGTTATCTGCTCCGGGCCGGTATGCGCTCCGGCGATCACCGCGATCGCGGCGATCACCCAGTTGTCAGGGCGCGTGAGTCTGAGGAGTCCGTAAACCGCGGCCATCAGCGCGGCAGAGCCGGAGGGATCAGGGAATAGAACGGTATCCGACTGATGCCCACCGGCAGTTCGAGAATGAAGTCGTCCGTGGTGTACTCCGGATTTCTGCTCCTGCTCACCACCTCCAGCACCAGCTCGAACTCCTCGCGCGGATAACTCAGAACCACATACTGCGGCAGGCGGGCCCCCCTGATGTTCCGGTAGTTCCGATAGGTGATCTCGAGGTACACCTCTCCCAGCCGGTTGATCCGGACGCTCTTCAGGTATTCGAGTTCAGGTCCGACCGTAAGCTGGAGACGGGTTCCGTC
>JALGWK010000085.1 GCA_025774205.1 bacterium | reverse complement strand
TCGTGACTGGCCTCCTGGCCGATGGCGGCCTTCACCAGGGCCGGTCCACCGATGTAGAGTCCCGATCCTTCCGTCATGAGAACCTTGTCGGTCATGATGGGCAGGTAGGCGCCGCCGGCGACGCAGTAACCCATGATCGCGGTAATCTGGGGAATCCCCTTCGACGTCATGCGGGCGTTCAGATAGAACACCCGTCCGAAATCATCCTGGTCGGGGAAGACATCCTCCTGGAGGGGCAGGAAAACCCCCGCGGAATCAACCAGGTAGATCGTCGGCAGGTGGCACTGCTCGGCAATGTACTGATTGCGGATCACTTTTTTCGCCGTCATCGGGAAGAAGGCGCCCGCCTTCACGGTGGCGTCGTTGGCGATGATCATCACCAGGCGACCTTCGACCCGCCCCAATCCGCAGATCACCCCGGCGGCGGGAGCGCCCCCCCACTCCGCGTACATATCCCAGGCGGCAAACTCACCCAGTTCGTGGAAGGTGCTCCCCTCGTCAACCAGCAGGGCGATCCGCTCCCGTGCCGTCAGTCTGCCCTTCCGGTGCTGCTTCTCGATGTTCCCTTCCCCGCCACCAAGATGGACCTGCCGCTGGCTCTTGCGGATCTCCACGACCTTGCCGGCCATCTTTTCATAGGCCGTCCGGAACCGTTCTGTCAGGCGGAATTCCTGGTCCACGGCGGTCTGGATGATGTTGTCGACGGGGAGTGGATCGGGACGGTCGGGCGCGGGATGGTCGGGATCTCTGCGGGTGTCGGACATGGCTGCCGGTTCGACCTCCTTCTGACACAACTCGGTCACGATCATGAGTTCCCTGATGTCAGGCCGGGATCACCCTGACCGGGGGTAATAATAATACTATCGATGAAAGCCCGGGAAAATGGCACTAACCCATCTTCTTCACGAATATCTCGTGAGCGATCTCCCGGTCGATGGCGATCTGGGTCTCACCGAGATCGAGGATGAAGGAGGGCTGGCGCTGATGGAGTTTCACCATGGCGCCCGGCGTGAGACCGATCGTGTCGAGCTTGTCGAGGTGTTTCGAGCGGGTGAAGGTAATGAACACGACCTTGGCGATGTCACCCGGGCCGAGGTCGGAGAGTCGCACGACGATCGGTTTCACGTCGGAACTGAACTTCGCACAGCACGCCCCTTTCGGGATCGGGCGACCGTGCGGGCAGATGGGGGGATGTCCCAGCAGGGTGCAGACGCTGTCGGTCACCTCGGGGGTGAGGATGTGCTCGAACTCGCAGGCGCTCTTCTCGTATTGCATCTCCTCCAGCAGGAACACCTCACTGAAGAGGCATTCGGCCAGGCGGAAGCGGCGGACGAGATCCTCGGCCTGTTCTTTACCCTGGTCGGTAAGCCGCAGGTCCCCGTTCTCGACGGTCACCAACCCGACGTCCCGGGCCAGTTCGATGATCGGATCGGGATCCCCATCCTGGATCCAGCGTTCCTTCACGGTCTCAAGCCGCTGATTACCCTCCTCTTCGAGGTTCCAGAGCAGATGAAGGAGATGTTCCTGCTCCCGCTCTTCATGGGTCTGCCAGGCGTTGAAACCGAATCTATGTATCATCGATCCTGTTCTTCTTTCCGCTCACACCCGAAATGACCGCCTGCCTGAATGACCGCCAGGTATCCACGATCCAGGAACGCTCGATGAACTGGTACCCGCAGTTCGGGCAGCAGATCGTACCGCACTCCCGGCCCATCGGACAGGCACTGCAGGCGCTGTTCTCCCCTTCCTCGAAGCGGTTGCCGCAGAGAGGACAGGTCGTCATGTCACCACCCCCTCCCCGAGCAGTCGCAGGAGGTAATTGACGACCGTACCAACGATGAGCGCGAAGGGAAGGATGAAAGCGCTCATCCAGATCGCTGTCTTCAGACCCCGCTCTTTAATGATCATCAACAAGTTAGCAATACAGGGCATGAAGAGGGTAATGACAATGAGCGCCACGAGCGCCTGGATCGGATCGAGCTCTCCCGCCTGGAAGAGATCAAACAGGCCGGCTGCCCCGTAATCACGCCTCAGGAACCCGATGAGGAACGCCTGGGTCGCCTCCACTGGCAATCCGAGGGCGCTCTGGATGACAGGGGCGGCCATTCGTTCGATGGCGGGGAGGAAGTTCAGCCGGTCGAGCACGAAGAGGATGAAGGTCCCGACGATGAAGAGGGGCACGGCCTCCCTCAGGTACCATTCGATCCTGGCCAGTGTCTTGACCAGGATGTTGCTGAACCGGGGCACTCTGATAGGAGGAAGTTCGAGGATAAAATCACTCCGGTCGCCCGGATAGAGCCTGCTGAAGAGCCACAGTCCCACCCAGATCAGCATCGCGACCGGGCCCAGTCCGGCCAGCATGCCGAGGATGACGCCCAGCTGGGCCGAGCAGGGCACGCCGAGAGCCAGGAGGAGGGTCACGATGACCCGCTCCTTCCTGGTCTCCATGATCCTGGCGGTCATGGTGGCCATGGTGTCGCAGCCGAGACCGAGGGTCATCGGCAGCACGGCTTTTCCGCTCAGGCCCATCTTCCGAAAGATCCGGTTGGACATGACCGCGAGACGGGGCATGTACCCGGAATCCTCGAGAAAGGAGAAGAAGATGAAGAAGGTGCCCACGATCGGCAGCACGATAGCGACCGCGTAGGTCAGGGCCATGGTGATCACTCCGTATTCCCCCACCAGCAGATCGCGCAGCAGGGGGATCGGCAGGACGGCGTCTATCACCCGCGTGGCAAGGGGATTCAGCCACCCTTCGAAGAAGACCCCTTCGAACCAGTCGACCAGGACTCCGGCCCCCAGCAGGCCCACCATCAGGTAGGCGATCACCAGGGTCAGAAGAAGAAAAGGGATTCCCCAGACCGGATGCATCGACAGATCGCTGATGGTTGTCAACCACGCCGGTGCCGATGAAGCCGACCTGACCTGGTATACCTCTGCCATGACCCGGTCGACGAACGCCATGCGGGTCCGGTTGATCGCGATCCTCGGTCCCGCGGCGAACTCCCGGTTCAGACCGATGATGATCTCATCAAGCTCCCTGATATCCCCGGTCGCCACCCGTTCCCTCAACCAGGGACGAAGCGTCTCATCGCCGGCCAGCAGCATCAGCGCGATCGATCTCCCGCTGATCGTCAGATCGTCGGGAAGCATCTGCTCTATCTTTTTCACGGCCCGTTCGATGCTGGGGGGATAGTCGCATCGCCAGTCGCTCCGGTCCGCGTCGTCGATACTGTCGATCAGGGTGGCCAGCCCCTTCTTCCGGGTCGCGACCGTGGCCACCACCGGAACCCCGATGATCGAGGCCAGCTGCCCGGTATCGACCGCGATCCCCGCTGTCCTCGCCTCGTCCCTCATGTTGAGGTCGAGCAGGAAGGGCACCTGCATCTCAGCCAGCTGCAGGGTCACGAGCAGGACCCGACGCAGGTTCTTCATGTCCCCGACCTGGAGAACCACGTCGTGGCCATTGTTCAGGAGGATGTCACGGGAGACCTGCTCATCCTCCGACTGGGGGATGAGGGTGTTGATCCCCGGAGTATCGACCACCTCCCAGCGGCGGCCGCCGAGGGTGGCCGAGCCGTTCGTGACCTCGACGGTGGTGCCGGGGTAATTCGAGACCGTCACGTACCGACCGGTGAATTCCCCGAAGATGGCGCTCTTGCCGACGTTCGGGTTCCCCACCAGTAGCAGCCGTCCTGCTCCCCTCTCTGCCGGAACAGCCACAGCTCCCTGTTGCGGATCGATACTCACGGTCGGATCCCTACTCCCACTTGCTGAGGTGGATCACACCCGGCCTGTCCGCTTCGGGCAGGTCATCACAGGTCATCCTCACATCTGAATGATTGATCGCGAATCCTCGTCTCAGCAGGATGTTCCTGGCGGATCGATATCTCACCGGGACGCGGAAGATAATCGCGTCGAAGCCGGAGGCCACGAACCGTTTCTCGAGCCCGGTGATCATGCTCTCCAGCAACCGGTCGAGGGTGTCTTCCCCACCTGAGGGAGGCGCCAGCAACAGTGTGTTGATCCTCACGGTCCCGTGGATCTCTTCTTTCGCGTACGGTTCGGTATGGAATATCGTGAATCCGACGGGAGTGCCGTCGAGGAAGGCCAGGATCGTGTCACCCAACCGATGCGATCCGGTCAATTCGACTTCAGAACGATAGTCGAGACCGGGGCTGACCAGGTCGGATATTGCGGTGACGGCCCGCAGGGCGGATTCCTGTTCAGCTCCCATGCCGTCAGCCAGTGACACCAGTTCAAGCCTCTGCCGCTCCCCCCCGTCATCCACTTCCGATCCGTTCCGGTAGACCCGGCTCAGGTCGAGGGTCAACTGTTCGAAGTTCAGGCCGAGACGGCTGTAGAACTGGAGGTTCCGATATGAGCGGGGCATGGTCTCGAGACCGAGGGTTGTGATCCCGGTGTCTCTCAGGGCGGCGATCGAGGCCTCGACCATCGAACGGCCGATCCCCGTGCCCTGGGCCGGCGGCAGAACGGCTATCGGCCCCATCCAGGCCGTTGTGCCCCATCTGCACACCAGGCAGAAACCGACCGCCCCCCCCTTCTTCTCGGCGACGAAGGAATATTCGGGGGTCCGGTCGAGATAGTACCCGAGCAGCTGATCGGTCATGGTAGGCAGGCGGGTCTGCTTCTGTCCCATCCGGCGGTATTCGTCCTCGAAGGCCACCTTCATGATCCTGCGGATGCGGTCGGCATCTTCTGTATGGACAGCGCGGATATTCATCCCGGAATCCCCGTCATTGGCCGGAAGCCTCAGCGATGGTTATCATCATCGGATATGCAACGTAGACAGGGCAGGCGGTATGTCAACGTATAATCGGAGTAATTATGTCGGATTAATTCGCTCCAGGACTCCCTTCCTTATTACTTCAGTGCCCTGCGGGCGGCTGCCATCAGGTCACTCGTTTTCAGGGAGAGTCCGAGCATCCAGAAGTTGTTGGCGGTCAGGGAATTCCGGAAGCCGCCGTACGAGAGGTGCAGCTGATCATCGATGGCGGAGATGCCGATCGAATAGAGCACGCTTTTCTGTCCCCCGATCATGGCGTAGGAGAGCGCGATCGCGGGAAATCCTATTCTCTCGAGGCGTTTCCAGAAGGGGCGATTACTGATCCGGTAGTAGCGTACCGAGAATCCTGCCGAAGCGGTCACCGTAGCATCGCCGGTGACCGGGAATACGACCGAGACCGGTGTGGCGAAGGCCAGTTTCGCGCCGAAGGAATCCACGATCCTGAGGGTTACCGGGTGAGGCACGACCCGACCGCTGTCGGCATCACGCCACTGGATCACGATCCTGTCTCCCGGGCGGAACGTTCCACTCCAGAGCCACCGTCCCTCGGCCGCCTCCCCGGGATCGAGATCGGTATGGATCCACTTCCGGGTCTGCGTATCCCACTCCTGCAGGCCGGGGACCTCGACCAGTACCCGTTCACCTTCCTCAAGCGAGAAAATCTCGGTTCTGAAAGCCCGGACCGCGTCGTTGTCGCCACCCGCGACCGTGATGTGGATGTCGGCGTCAGCGGGGACCCAGTCGCCTGAGGAGAGGATGGATTCTCGGCCGTTGTGACGATAGCGGGCGCCGGCGACCGCTTCTCCCGAGAGGGAGCGGGTGGATCGATCCGGCGGATTGATGACCCCGGTCCCGGCGCACACCGGCTGGAACCGCGGCAGGAAGGAAACGATGAGCAGGAACGTCAGGAGGCGGACAGGATCATGTCGATGGTACTGTCCCCGCCTCACCCGATCTTCTCCTTCTCCTCTCCGGTTCCCCCCTCAACAACCGACCCCTCACCGGAGAACTCACGAAGTCTCTCGATCTGATCCTTGAGCAGTTCCCCGGGGATGAACCCTTCGATCGCCGGGGGAAGCATCTTGCCGCGGGGCTTCATGAAGAGGTACATGATGCTCCCGATACTTTCCTCATCGAAGAAGTTCCTGATGATCTTCGGCACATCCTCCATATAGGCCAGACCGAACATGCACCAGTCAGCGCTCGTGGCGCGGAACGTTTCCTCTACCTGCATGTAATCCTGCAGGCTCACCAGCGACCGGTCCACAAAGGCGCACACGCACGGCTTATCGCTTCGAAGGATGATCTTCTCGAACATGCTGTCGCTGCGGGGGTGGACGATAAGTACTTCCACCTGTGTACCCTCCTGCTCAGATCATGGTTTGATCGGATTCGAGCGGTCGGACACTTCCGGCGCCGATACTGCTCCGATTACTTCTTCGTCCCCGGCGGGGGTGTATTCCCGCTGGAAGGTGAGAACCCAGGCTCCGCTGCCGCCACAGGTATTGGCCGGCCGCTCGAACCGGTACTCGTAGTTCTTGCCCGGGATAGGGAGATCGTAGTACGTCCAGATCTCCCAGTCGGAAACCGGTCCCTCCGTGAACTGGATATCGTCAGGTTCCCCCACCTTGTTCCTGATGTTGTCGCGATCGTCGCGGTCACCACCGCAGCCGACAGCCACCAGTGCCAGCAGGAGGAGAAAGCAACCGAACCGTCCCCGGTGGGCGGTCCAGGCGTGATCTTCAATCCGTTTCTCTCCCGATTTTCTCATATCCGGAACCTCAGTCCCGAACCTGCACGGGGTTCGGGTTGCGCAGTTTACGGAGTGATATCCCGGTTGGCAAGGTTATGCACCGAGCGGGAGCGTCTCCCGCTCACTCTCCGGTATCGACATTCTGCCTGATCCGCACCTTGAGGACCTTCCGGGGAGTGGCGTCCAGCACCTCGATCTCCAACTCACCGATAGTGTGCAGTTCCCCGGGCGAGGGGATCTGCCCCAGAGTCGAGGTGAGAAAACCACCTATGGTCCTGTGACCCCCCTCAGGCAAAGGAGTTCCAAGTGTGCGTCGCAGTTCGATGAGGGAGGTGGCGGCATCGAGGATGATCCATTCCTCAGATCGGGCCGCGACAGGCGCGCTCCGATCGAACTCGTCACTGAATCCACGACCACCGCCTGATGGGCCCGGCTCTCCTTCATCTCGAGGATCAATTGTTCGAGGCGTTTCATCTCCGGCACATAGTAGGCGGGATGCATGATCTCTCCGACGGTCTGTTCATCCGTGATTCCCAGAAGATCGAATACGAGCAGCATACCGACGATATTGTCAATCCGGTCACGGTAGACAGGAATCCTCGAGAAGCTGTGACCGGTCATCTGGGTCAGGACGTCATCGAGATTCACCTGTTCCCCGATGGCTGAGACTTCGACGAGGGGGACCATGATGTCTTCGACCTTCGTTCCGGAGAAGCGGAACGCCCGGTGGATCATTCTGCTCCCATCCGAACGGAGGAGACCCTTCTGTTCTCCCTCGACCATCATGCGAAGCAGTTCATCCCGCGTCAGAACAGATTCGTGTGACAGGTCACTCGATCCGAGGATCTTGAACAGCACGACCAGCGAACTGTCGGCGATCCAGACCAGGGGAAAGAGCAGCCACTTCAACAACGTGAGCACCGGCGCCGTCCTCAGGCAGATCCCGTCGGCGTACTGGCGAAAGATAGTCTTCGGAAGTATCTCTCCGAATACGAGGACCACCGGGGTGACGACCAGGGTCGACATGAGCGCTTCGCTGCCGGGGGTGATGGTAATGAAGAATCCGGTAGCGGCGGCCGCGGTTGCCACATTGCAGAAATTGGTACCGATCAGCGTCGCGGTTACCATCCTGCGAAGGTCATTCAGGATGCGTTCGACCGCCATGGCCGCCCGGCTCCCCTCCCGGGCAAGATGCCGCATTCTCAGACGACTGCAGGAGATGACGGCGATCTCGGCCCCGGAAAAGAAGGCGCTTCCGAGGATCCCCACGAACATCAGGACCAGCAGCAGGGGGAGTCCCATCACACCCCCCACTCGACCCGGAGCCACAGCACCCGGGTCGGATTCGCCGCCAGAATATGGAATCGGAAGGGACCGAGCTCGAGCGTTTCACCGGTAGCAGGAATCCGACCAAGCCGGTTCACGATCCAGCCCCCGACCGTCTCGGAGTACCGGTCGATGAGATCGATCCCGACGGCCCGGGAGAACTCATCCAGCTCCCATCCGGCGAAGACGACGGCAACACGCTCTTCGATCAGGCGGAATGGAGATTCCTCGCCCCTCGGGTCCGCGATATCACCTACAATCTCTTCGAGCACATCTTCCATGGTGACAAGCCCGGAGACCGAACCGTATTCATCGATCACCAGAGCCAGATGTACCTGACGCTCACGGAACTCCCCGAGCAGATCCATCGCCTTCATGCTCTCCGGAATGAACCAGGGAGGACGGGCCAGCACGGAGATGTCGGGACGCGTGGTCACCCCGGCCTGCGCAGCGAGCACGTCCCTGGCGTAGAGGACGCCCTCCACGCTATCGAGATCACCCGCGGTGACCGGGACCCGCGAGAAGCCATTGGTGTGGAACATCTCCTTCCACTCTTCCGGCCGGGTATCACGGTCGAGGCTCACGATCTCAACCCTGGGGGTCATGATATCCCCGACCGTTCTCCGCTCCATGTCGAGGAGGTTGTTGATCACCTCCCGCTCGAACGTGTCGAGGATTCCCGCGTCGTACCCTTCCTCGACGGCAGAAGCAAGTTCATCGCTCGACAGGTCGGGCCCTTCGAGCAAAGAGGGGCGAAGGAGGGTAAGGAAGAAATCGTTGATCCACATCAGGATCACGCGCAGAGGTTTGACGAGGGCCAGGAAGATGAAAAGCGGTCGCGAAATCCGGGGAGCCAGCCGGGTAGCGTTTTCCAGCGCAAACGATTTCGGCACAATCTCGCCCAGGAAGAGAATGAGGACGGTCATGATGACCGTCGCCCACAGGACACCCTCACCGACAGCCTGACCGCTTCCGGCCGGTGTGAGCAGGTCGATCGCCACCGCTGTTCCCAGAGAGGCGGCTGCGATATTCACCAGCGTATTCCCGACCAGGATGCCGACGAGGAGGCGGCGCGGTTTCGCCAGCAGCAGAGCTACTCTTCTCCTCGATCCGCGATCGGATCGATCCATCTCTGAGATCTGGCCCTTGCCGAGCGAGAAGAGCGCGGTTTCGGAGGAAGAGAAGAATCCAGAGAACAGGAGCAGCACAAACAGGATGATCAGTTGCCAGGTCGAGGATTCCAGGGTCACCACTCCATGGTTGCTTCGACGCTGCCGACGAGTTCGTCCAGCGCGAAAGGCTTGCTCAGGTAAGGGCGGCCCACGCTCGTCAGGAACATCCTGGCACTGTTGCTGAGGGTGTCGCCGGTGAGGAACAGCACGCGGTCGGTCAGGGTGGGCAGCTCTTCCGTCAGTCGGGAGAAGAACTCCCGCCCATCCATGACCGGCATCTTCAGGTCGAGCACGATCGCATTTGGTGGTCCACTTTCCAGAAGATGTTTGAGAGCCTCCTGACCGTTCCGGGTCAACGTAACCTCATGTCCGGCCTGCCGGAAAGCTTCCTCCATGAGGTCGAGGATGTTCTCTTCATCGTCGACCAGCAGGACCGATCCCATCCGTGATGGCCGCTCGACCACTCGATTCTCGACGGGAGACTCGATCGACGGCTGCGGCTCCCCGAGGGAAGCAGGGAGCCAGATGTCGAAGACTGCCCCCCCTCCTTCAGGATGGTTGCCGGCAGTTATCGAGCCGTCGAACTGCTGCACGATCCGAAAACAGATGGAGAGTCCGAGTCCGGTACCGCTGCCGACTTCCTTCGTTGTAAAGAAGGGATCGAAGACCCGTCTCAGGTTCTGTTCTTCAATCCCGGGGCCGGAATCGCGAACCTGCAGGTGGACCGTGGGGCCTGATTCCTCCGCAGCTTCGTCCGGTGCCCCTCCCCTGACCATCTCGGTCGTAACGATGATACGCCGCGAGGCCCTGTCGGTGGTGAGCATCGCCTGCCGGGCGTTGTTCACCAGGTTGAAGATGAGCTGCTGGATCTGGAAGGGATCGAGCACACTCGGCGGCAGATCGTCTGAAAGGTTCGTTTCTATGCGGACGTCATCCAGGCTCACCTGGTAGCGCAGCAGGGCGATGGCCTGTTGGACGATCTCGTTCAGGTTTACCTCCTTGCCGATGACCTCCTCCCCCCGGGCGGTGATAAGGAGGTTCTCGACCAGCCGCTTCGCCCTCAACGCCTCATCATTCATCTTGCCGAGGCGTTCCCGCGTCTCATCGTCGAGGTCCTGCCGGAGCAGGAGATCGGCATTACCCACGATCACGCTCAACGGATTGTTCAGCTCGTGGTTGATGCCTGCCATCAGTTCCGCGAGGCCGGCCAGTTTCTCAGCCTGGATCAACTGGATCCGGGTCTCCTCGTTCGTGATCAGGCTCTCCTGGAATCGGGCAATCAGATCGTTCTTGCGGAGGGCGAGAGCCATGTTGTTGCCGAACCCCTGCAGGAGCTTCAGATCGATATCGGTGTATTCGATGACGGTTTGGACCGTCCCGACCCCCAGTACACCCCAGACCTGGCCATCGATGATCAGCGGCACGTACATGGCATGGGAGTATTCCCGCTCGATCACCGACATGACCTGGTAGTATCCGGCCTCGAACGGCCGGGTGAGCAGGAGGGATTCTGTGCTCTGCGCGACCCGCCCGGTTATCCCTTCACCCATCTCGATCCGACCCGCAGGCCGCCTGGAATCTTCGCCGGCGAATCCGACCAGGCTGAGGTCGCCCCGGTCGGAAACGGTCAGATAGAGCGACGCCGATTCGGCGTCCATGGTCTTCCGGACACTGTCCAGGAGAGAGGTGTAGGCTTCCCGGGAGGTGCCTCCCGAAGTCATCTCCTCCGATATACCGTAGAGGACTTCGATTATCGAGAGCCGCTGGGAAATCCTTTCCCTGGTAACCTCAGCCTTAATCAGTGTGACCCGCAGACTTCTGAGCTGCTTGTGCTTCTGGGCGACATAGAGGCAGAAGAGAAGCACCAGGACCGTGAGCCCATCGACGTATATCTCCAGATCCGCCGGCTTGAAGACCATTTCCACCGGGGGGAGCAATCCCGGCGCGTGATTGAGGATGAAGACGATGAGGAGAGACAACAGGACCAGCGTCAGAAGGAGCCACAGTTCCCAGTCGAGGCGATCCACATCCTCCAGATTGTCGGGTTGCGCTTTCAGTGACGGAGCCAGCAGGCGATCGAGCTGGCTGCTGATATCATCCACTGCCGGGATAGTGGGCACGATCATGACGTAATCCCGTTCTCCATCGCATCCTCCGCGCTGATCCGGCTCAGAACGGAACGGAGCGCCCGACCGGTGTGTGAAGCCGGTTCGGCGACGATGTCCTCGGGACGTCCCGCTGCTACCACCAGGCCTCCTCCTTCTCCCCCTTCCGGACCGAGATCGATCACCCAGTCGGCATGACTCACAAAGTCAATATTATGTTCGATAATGACGATAGTGTGGCCCTTCTCTACCAGATCCTCGATACAGCCTAACAGGCGTATCACCTCCATACCATGCAATCCCGTAGTGGGCTCATCGAACAGGTAGAGTACCGGTCGGGAATGACGCTTCCGCAGGTGCGCTGCCAGCATTACCCGCTGAGCCTCACCGGCTGAAAGGGTGGGCGCAGGCTGACCGAGCCTCAGGTAACCCAGTCCCACCCGGCGGAGCGGTTCGAGAGCCCTCGCCACTCCCGGCGCAGCGGAGAAGAACCCGGTTGCCTGGTCCACCGTAAGTTTGAGGACTTCGGCGATGTTCTTCCCGCGGTACCTTATCTCCAGCACCTCCGGTGTGAACCGTTTCCCGTTGCACTGCTCACACACCAGTTCGACATCAGCCATGAACTGCATGTCCATCGTGACCGTTCCGACTCCCTCACATTCCGGGCACCGGCCAGCCGGGGTATTGAACGAGAAGGTGCCGGGGCCGAAGCCCCGATTCCGGGCCTCCCCGGTGGCGGCAAACACCTTTCTGATGCCGTCCCAGGCCCGGGCGTACGTCGCCGGATTGCTCCGCCGGTTCGCGGTCAGGGGACTCTGATCGAGAGCCTCGATCCCGCCCAGTCCCTGCCACCCCTCTATCGACCGGTACCGTCCAGGTCGACGAGAAGGTCGGATCCCGAGTTCGATCTCGAGCGCCGGCTTCAGCACCTCGTAGAGAAGCGTCGATTTACCCGATCCCGAGACCCCTGTCAGGCAGGTGAGTGTTCCGCGGGGGATCTCAACATCGATCTCCCTGAGGTTGTGCTCCCCCGCCCCGATTATCCGCAGCCACCCCTCCTTCGGCTGCCGGCGGCGGAACGGCTTCGGTGGGCCGGTCTTGCCCCGCAGGTACCGACTTGTCGCCGTCTCTGTTTCGTTCAGGAGCCCGTGGAGGGCTCCCTGGTAGACGATCTCCCCCCCCTTCTCCCCGCTGCCCGGCCCCAGATCGATGATCAGGTCGGCCGCCTCGATGAGTTCCCGGTCATGTTCGACCACGATCACGGTATTGCCCCGGTTCCGCAGGGAACGGATGATCCGTATCAGTCGGCCGACATCCCTCGGATGGAGTCCGACACTCGGCTCATCCAGGACATAGGTCGTATCGACCAGGGCGGTCCCCATGACGGAAGCCAGGGCGATACGCTGAACTTCGCCGCTCGAGAGGGTTCGGGAGAGACGGTTGAGGGTCAGGTAGCCCACCCCCACTTCATCGAGATACCTCAACCGTGATTCGGCTTCCCTCAGGATAGGTTCGTATATCTCGGCCCGTTCACCGGAGAAAACGAGGGCGGCGAACCACTCCCTCACCTCCGAGATTGACCGGGCGGAGAGAGTGGCGATGTCCTCCCCTCCCAGGACCACCTGTCTCGCCTCCGGCCGCAACCTCGATCCGCCGCACGCTCCGCAGGTCACATAGGAACGATATCGCGCCAGGAAAACCCGTACGTGCATCTTGTATTTCTTTTTCTCCAGTTTTCCAAAGAATCCCTCCACGCCCTTGAATCGCCCGAAGCCGTTCCAGATCAGAGCCTGCTCCTCCGGGCTCAGTTCCTCCCATGGCACTTCGAGGCGGACCTCCTCTTCCGGAGCAGTTTCCTCGAGCCGTGCCTGCCAGCGCCGGTAAGCAGGTTTGCTCCACGGCTCGATCGCGCCGGCAGCAAGGGTCCGGGTGGGATCGGGTACCACCAGTTCGGGGAGATAGGCGATTTCGGCTCCGAATCCCTCGCAGACCGGACAGGCGCCGTAGGGACTGTTGAAAGAAAAGAGGTGGGGCCGCGGTTCGGGAACCTCCAGACCGCACGATGAACAGGCGTATCCTTCCGAGTACCGCGTCCGTCTGCCACCGGGGTAATGAAGGAACAGTGTGCCGTTCCCCTCCCGGTAGGCGTTCTCAGCGGCCTCACGGATACGGCTGCGTGGAGAGGAGGGAGTGAGACGATCGATGACGAGGGCGGCATCACCCGCGGTCACGTCGGCATCGATGACCGCCCGGGCAACCTCGTCCAGTTCCTCCTCGCTCCCGTCGATCCGGACCATTTCATCCCGGAGGGCCACCCTGAGGTATCCCTCCGACAGATAGTGCCGCAGTCGGGCGAGTGTGTTTTCGCGGGAAGGGGAGACCGACAACGCCGCCGAAACCACCAGCGGTCCTTCTCCGCTGTCGAGCGCAGCCCTGATGAGTTCAGCGACCCGCCCCGGCGGATCGGGTCGGATCACATCCCCGCATCCGGAGCAGAGCACGGTCCCGAGACGGCTGAAGAGAAGCCGGAAGACATCCGCCACCTCGGTCATGGTGCCGACCGTGGAACGACTGCTCTTCGGCGGCGGAACCCGACCGACCGCCACTGCCGGCGTGATACCGGTCGCGAGGTCGAGATCGGGCTTCTCCATCCGTTCGAGGAACTGCCGGATATAGGGATCGAGAGATTCCGTGTAGCGGCGCTGACCTTCAGTGTAGATGGTATCGAACGCCAGGCTCGACTTGCCCGATCCCGAGGGACCGGTGATGACGATCACCTGGCGATGGGGGATGGTGAGGT
>JALGWK010000441.1 GCA_025774205.1 bacterium | reverse complement strand
CCGGTGAGGATCCCGGGCAGGGCCGCGGGCAGCACGACCGTCACGACCGTCCACCACCTGCTCGATCCGAGGCTGAGGGAGGCTTCCTTGTAGGTGCGGGGCACAGCCAGAATCGCCTCCTCGGAGGCCCTGATGATCACCGGCAGTACCAGCAGACCGAGGGTGAGTGATCCTGCCAGTACGCTCTTGGCCGGCGATAGGTGCATGGTGTTGATGAAGAACGCCAGTCCGAAGAGACCGAAGACGATACTGGGCACCCCGGCCAGGGTGTTTATGCAGGTTCTGATGATGCTGACGATCAACCCCTGTCGGGAGTATTCGGTCAGGTAGATCGCGGCGATGATACCCATCGGTACCGCGAAGAGCATCGCTCCAAGAGCAAGGTAAAAGGTGCCGAGCAGCTCGGGCCAGATGCCGCCGAAGAAATGAGAGTCGATCGGATTGTCGAAGAGGAACCGCCAGTAGAAGGTCAGACGCGGCCGCAGCATCGCAGTGACGTTGTTCTCGATATGCGTGAAGAGGGGCTCGATCGAGGTGCCCCGGAACTCCTCCACGCGCGGAGTATGGACGAGCACTCCCATCTGTGTCGGATCGGCGTAATCCCAGCTCTCGATCATCAGTATCCGTTGCGCCGCCTCCTGTGCCTGATCCCATCTGGTCTGACCGTACTGGTCACGGATCAGAACCGGGACGGGAGCGCCCGGGGCGGGACCGAGCAGGAAACGGATATGATCCTTGAGTTCGCTTACAGAACTCCGGTACCGCCTCCGGTCGGAGAAACTCATCGTGTCGAGTTCAGCCTCGAACGCGGCGATCATGTTGTAGACCGGCTGACGGGCCTCGATCATCCGGGTCTCTTCAGCTTCGAGTCGTTCCCGATCCCCCCGTCCGAACTGATCGAAGACCATCCGGCGGTATTCCACGGTGCCCCGGAAGAGGTAGGCATCGAGTCCCTTGATGACCATCGGTACCAGGATGATGAGCAGAGTGGCGGCAAGCAGGCCGATCGCCAGGTAGCCAAGACCCGAGAAGGTGCGGTCGAGCAGTTTTCTGATCTCTCCCGTCACCGATCAGCCCCTCTGCCGCCTGATCCGGGCCGAGAACCGCTCGCTGACCAGGTTGGAGACGAATGAGATGGCCAGAAGGGAGAGGGCCATTGCAAAGAGAACGCTGTATCGAGCCGATCCGGTGACGTGGTCGGCCTCTCCCATGTCACCCGCGATGGTGGCGGTGAGAGTCCTGACCGGTTCGAGGAAGTTGAAGAACGGTTCGGGGATCTGGGCGGCGTTCCCCGACGCCATCCAGACGACCATCGTCTCCCCGACCGCGCGCATCACGCCGAGTATGACCGCGGCGACGATACCGCTCGCTGCGGCCGGCATGACGACTTTCAGCAGGGTGATGCCGAGAATGATCGATACGTTCAGAGCGTTCGTCCCGCTTTCGATCACCAGACCTGACAGCCAGCCGCCGATCATGGCGAGGATCGCCAGCGATACCAGTCCCGATACCGCCCACGATCCGATCTTCGTCCATCGACGGTGACGTTCGGGCACCCTGATGGATATCAGACTGCCGGTGATCCATGTCCCGAGGGCCGCCACGGGGATCCCGGTGATCCAGAGTGCGGTGCTGAGCAGGCTTCCGCCCCGTTCCTGGAGCAGGGGGGCGAAGATGACGAGGGCGAAGAAGCCATAGGCTACCGAGGGTATGGCGGCGAGAACCTCGATCACCGGCTTGACCATCTGACGGACCTCGAACTTGAGGATGTCGCTCATGCAGATGGCCGCGGTGATCCCCAGGGGGACGGCCACGAACACCGCTCCGAGAGTGACGAGACCCGTTCCGACGAAAATCGCCGCCGTGCCGAATGAGGCCGGATCACTTGAGGGGTACCACCTGGTACTGGTGAAGAACTCCTTGAATCCCTGCAGCTGGAAGAAGGGCAGAGCGTCTTTGACGATGAAATAGAAGATAAAGAGGACCGCGAACACCGAGAGTGAGGTGATCAGCAGCAATGTACCTTCCCCGGCAAGGGAACCGAACCGTCTCGCCCGGCTGGCTCCCCTGCTCAGCAGCAGGTCTTCTGTCGTCTTCTTCTCAGCCATGGATAGCCGGGATCAACGATCCCTGATATCCCTACTGATACGCGGTGACCGGGACGAATCCGATCGATGCGACGATCTCCTGCCCCCGCTCAGTCAGGTAGAGGGTGATGAAGCGGTGAAGGTGACTGCCCAGCTTCGGGTACCCGTTCGTGAACATGTAAAGCGGGCGGGCGATCGGGTAGGCGCCGGAGATGATCGTTTCGCTGTTCGCTTCGACACCGTTGATGGGGATCGACTTGACCGTCCGGTCGACGAAACCGAGCCCCACGTAACCGATCGCGTTCTGGGTCGACTGGATCCGCTGGCGGATCGCGCCGTTGGAACCGACGTACTCGGCGCTCTGGGTGATCTCTTCTCTGTTCATCACGAGGCCTGCGAAGGTCTCGTAAGTGCCGCTATTGGTGTCACGGCTTACGATGGTGATTGACCGGTCGGGACCGCCGACCTCACTCCAGCTGGTGATCTTACCCCTGTAGATCCTTTTCACCTGATCGATCGTCAGGCCGCGGACAGGATTCGAGGGGTGGAGTACGATCGCCAGTCCGTCGAGCGCGACCACGTGGGCAACCGGCATGAGACCGGCCCCGGCCGCAGCGGCGAATTCAGTCTCCTTCATGAACCGGGACATGGCTGCGATATCACAGGCGCCGTTCATCAGGCTCTTGGCGCCGTTGCCACTCCCCGATTCGCTCACGGTGATGTTCACGCCGGGATTCTGGCGCATGTAGTACTCGGCGAACGCCTTGGCGATCGGTCCGACCGTCGTCGACCCGTCGATGACGATACGGTTCTCCTGTATCTGTGCAGAAACCGGTGCCGGGCTCAGGGAAGAGGTCAGGCCGATGGTCAGCGCGAGGGCGACCAGGCTACTGGTTGAACTGGATTTCACAGCAACCTCCATCTGGTATGGACAGCTGATGGGTAGCTGAAGTACTCGCGGTGTTCTGATAGAATTTCCGGGAGTACTCGCACGTTGTCCTGAAGAGTAATGACCGTTTGTGCCAGGATTGTGACAGGAGAGTGACAAGTGTCAGACCCAGCAGAAGGCCTGAATTCGAAGAGAGCACGCCAGTCGTCGATCGTAATCGGCCTCATCGTGGCGATCCTGTTCCCGACCGGTACCGCCATCCGGGGACAGGGAGCCCTGGAGAACCTGATCGATCCCGGCCGGCTCCCCTACCTGAAGCAGAGCACCTTCCGCCAGATCGCCTCCAACGACACCACCGGCGGCAACGCCGACCGGCTGGTGATGGCTCCGGGAACGAGCGCGATCCTGGCCGATATCGGGGGGCCGGGGGTGATAACGCGTATCTGG
>JALGWK010000084.1 GCA_025774205.1 bacterium | reverse complement strand
GGGTCATCGTGATCCGAACGCAAAGGAACAGGTGCCTGAGATGAGTTCGGCCGCCAGAGAGACAGAGATTGCCGCCATGCAGACCCGCATCCGTGAGCTGGCGGAGGAACGGCGGGCGGTCATACTCGCCCATAACTACCAGATCGGCCCGATACAGGATATCGCGGACATCCTGGGGGATTCCCTCGGGCTCGCCCGGGAAGCGGCGAAACTGGAGGACGCCGAATATATCGTCTTCTGCGGGGTTCACTTCATGGCCGAAACCGCTGCGATCCTCGCGCCCGACAAGAAGGTGCTTCTCCCCGATCTCGATGCCGGCTGTTTTCTGGCCGACACCATCACTGCCGATGCCCTGGCCCGGTGGAAAGCCGACTACCCCGACGCGGTTGTGGTCTCCTATGTGAATTCGACCGCGGCGGTCAAGGCCCTGACCGATTACTGCTGCACCTCCGGGAACGCGGTCCAGGTGGCCGAGGCGATCCCGCCCGACCAGGAGATCCTCTTCGTGCCCGACATGTTCCTCGGTTCGTGGGTGCAGGAGGTCACCGGCCGGGAGAACATCCATCTCTGGCCGGGCGAGTGCCATGTGCATTCTCCCCTGACGCTCGACATGGTGCTCGACAAGATGGCGGAATTTCCCGAGGCGGAAGTGATGATCCACCCCGAATCGCGCTGTTCGGCGACGCTGCAGCGCATGATCAGGGAGAACGATAACCGGCTCGGCGGTCGGGATGTAAAGATCTTCAGTACCGGCGGGATGGTGAAGTATGCCACGGAGAAGGAGGCCGAACAGTTCATCGTCGGCACCGAGCTGGGGATCATCTACCGGATGGAGAAGGAGAACCCGGGCAAGGAGTTCATCCCGGTCTCCGAACGGGCCGTCTGTCAGTACATGAAGCGGATCACGCTGCCGAGGGTGCTCAATGCCCTTGAGAATCTCGAACATCACGTCACGGTCGATCCCGAGACCGCCGCGGCCGCGAAGATGGCTGTGGACCGGATGATCGCGATCACATAACGTATAAACATGCGCCCGTAGCTCAATTGGATAGAGCATCTGACTACGGATCAGAAGGTTAGGGGTTCGACTCCTCTCGGGCGTACCAGGCATGAAAAACCCCTGATGAGTAGCAATCCTCGTCAGGGGTTTTCTTCTAATGAATTCAGGAACCGCTGGCCCGTACCCGTTCCTCCAGGACCTCCCGTCCTTCCATATCGGTCATGATGACGAGCCTCATCCCCGCCTCGAGGACCGTGTCAGGGGGGGGCTTGAACTCGGCATCCTCCCGGCCGGGGTGGCTGATAGCAAGCAGTAGGGTTCCAGCGATCTCTTCAACCTGAAGCGAGGCGAGTGTCTGCCCGATGACCGGGGATTCCTTCCTGATCTTCACCTCCTCCACCCTGAGGGTACCGCCACCTACCCGGAGCATCTGATCCAGGAAAGAGACCACCGTCGGCCTGATGAGTTCGGAGGCCATCCGCATACCCCCGATGTGGGTCGGACTCACGATCGCGTCGGCGCCGGCCGAGCGCAGCTTGGCGATCGTTTCGGGTCGTTCGGTGGAGGCGATGATACGGAGACCGGGTGAGAGCCGCCGGGCGGTCAGTACCCCGAGCAGGTTGTCCTTGTCATCGGCCATGGAGAATACGATTCCCGCGGCCTCGAGGACTCCGGCTTCAATGAGGATGTCATCGTCGCTTGGATCTCCCATAACTCCGGGGATATCGCCCAGTCGTTCGGCGGCTTCGTCGATGGCTTCCTGGGAGGAGGTCACCAGGACGACATTCCGTCCGGTCTTGATCAGTTCCTCGGTCACGTACCACCTGGCGAAGGTATCGCCGCAGACGATGAAATGGTCTTTCATCCGTCCGATCCTCCTCTGCATCTGCCGTCTGGTGAAGATATGGCGGAGTTGGCCCTCGATAACGAACGCGGCCAGAGTGAGCATCGTATAGGTCACGATCCCCATCCCTCCGAGCAGCAGGAACATTGTGAATACCCGGCCGGCCGGATTGGCCGACATGTCGATGATCTCTGTGAATCCCACGGTCGTCAGGGTGATGAAGGTCATGTAGATGGCATCGATCAGGCCGGTTCCATCACCGCCGATGAGCATGTACCCGACCACGCCGATCGCGGTTACCAGGACAAGAGCGAAGATCGCGAGTTCCAGTCGTTTCTGGATCCGATGGAACTCGGCCATGCGGCCGCTCAGCCTGGCCTGTCGGGCGACGCGTTTCTCCTTCACCCGGCTCATCGATCAGATCCCATTACGGTTCGATCTCCCGGATCTTGATATTCCGGTACCATACCTCGTCGGTGTGATCCTGAAGTACGATATGCCCCCGCCTGATGTCCGCGAACCCGGGTATGCCCCGGTACTTGCTCGACCGGAGGAGCATGCGGAAGCGGTCCGAATCGAGTTCGTATTCGATGACTTTCGTCGCGTTCAGCCAGTGCTCTCCGTGTCCGTTGTGAAAGATGATCCGGGCGGTGTTGAAGCCGCCAACCGGTTTGAGAAGCTTCCCCGCCGGCGGGATCAGGTCGTAGAGGGCCCCGGCAGTACGGTTCTCACCGTTCTGCGCATCGGGATGCCTGGCATCGTCAAGGATCTGGTACTCGAATCCCAGCGCCGCGGTCCGGGGAGCATTAGCAATCGACATCTCCTCGGAGACGTTGTACTTGATCCCGCTGTTACCGGCCGGGGATATCTTCCATTCCAGGAAGAGTTCGAAATTGAGGAACGTCCGTTCGGTCATGATGTCGCCGCCCTGAACCGGCTGACCATCCGCCTGCAGGGGGACCTCGCCGCTCGGGATCTTCCGGATGGTCCCGTTCTCGACCTGCCAGTGTCCCCCGGGGATATCGTCCCGCCCGATTCCTCTCCAGCCGTCCAATGTTTCTCCATCGAACAGCAGGATCCAGCCGGCGGCCTGTTCGGCTTCGGAAAGAGTGTTGATCACGAGCGGATCGGGCCCTGATCCCGATCCCCTGGCCGGCTGACCGGAGAGGGTACTGATCAGGGGGAGCAGGAGGATGAGCGGGAACAGCAGCTGACGTGGGAAAGTGGTACCGGCACTGCTGACCATGACTCGATCCCTCCCTGGATGGCAGACGCGATTATTGGAACCGTCAACTCCGGATCAGTGATATAGTATCCTGACCGGAGCGTTCTGTGCAAAGGAGACACAATGAAGAAGATGGCGCGGCGCACATTTCTGGAGAACTCGACGAAGGCTGCCGCCGGCTCCGCCTTCCTGGCGGCGGGGCTCACACCGGGAGTTGAAGGAGAGCAGATGGGACCACGAGTCAGTCCAAACGACCGTATCGCGGTGGCGCTGATCGGCAGCGGCGATCAGGGCCGGGCGAACCTGAACCAGTTCCTCCGGGTGCCGGAGGTGGAATGCCTGGCCGTCGCCGATGTGGATGAAGAACGTCTGGAAGCGGGCCTCGCCATGGTCGAGGGGAGGCGGGAAAAGCGGCCGGACGGATATGGGGATTTCCGGCGCATCATCGAGCGGGACGACATCGATGCCGTGATCGTGGGCACACCCGATCACTGGCACGCCCTGCCGACCGTGCTGGCCTGCCAGTCGGGGAAGGATGTCTACGTCGAGAAGCCGCTCGCGACCACGATCAGCGAGGGCCGCGCGATGGTGAACGCGGCCCGAAGGTACGATCGGGTGGTCCAGGTCGGCACCCACCAGCGGAGCGCCGGCCATTTCAGTGACGCGGTGGAGTTCGTGACCGGCGGCAGCCTGGGCAATATCCGCATGATCAGGGCGTGGACCTACCTCGACTGGAAGGGGGACCTGGGGTTCCCGCCCGACGAGGAACCACCGGCCCACCTTGATTACGACTTCTGGCTCGGTCCGGCGCCATGGCGGCCATACAACCCGCTGCGCGTCCACCACAACTTCAGATGGGGATGGGATTACTCCGGCGGCCTCATGACCGACTGGGGGGCCCACATGATCGACGTGGCCATGTGGGCCATGCAGGAGGACCCGGTCGGGGCGATGGCGATCGGCGGCAAGTACGGCTTCCCCGACGATATCCGGGAAACGCCCGATACCCAGCAGTCGATCGTGAAGTTCCCCACCTTCTCGATCCTCTGGGAGCACATGATCGGCTGCGGTGTGGGGCCGTGGCAGCGGGAGCATGGGGTCGAGTTCCATGGGAAGAACGGCATCCTGGTGGTGGATCGGGGAGGGTGGGAGGTCCATTCCGAGACTGACGCCTACAACCAGCCCCGGGCAGATCGGATGGAGGGCGTGGAGCGCCAGCCGGCTTCTCGCGACTATCACTTCAGCCACGTGCAGAACTTCCTGGAGTGCATCAAGACCCGGTCCCGCCCGGTCGCCGACGTGGAGATCGGTCATAAGTCGGTTATCGCCTGTCACCTGGCCAACATTGCGGTGCGTCTCCAGCGCTATGTCAGTTGGGATCCTGAAACAGAACAGATCGTCGGAGACACGGAAGGACAGGACCTGGTCGGCCGGGAGTACCGTCGGCCCTGGTCACTGCCGGAGGTATAGATTCATGAATGCATCGCGCAGGGACTTCGTGAAGAATGCCGGCCTCGGTGCGGCGGCGGCGATGATGCCGGTCGGCGCCCGTCGCCTGATGAGTGACGGATATCGGGAAGCGGCAACGCTGCCGGCTGCCTCGGGATTCATCCTCGGCATGGCCTCCTACACCTTTCGGGAATTCGGGCTGGAGGAGACGTTGCGGATGACTCAGCGGCTCGGACTCGTGAAGATCGCCTTCAAAAACTTCCACCTGGCGCTCGACGCGACCCCGGCGGAGATAGAGGTGGTCGTGGAGATGGTGAAGGCGGCCGGTCTCGATCTCTACGGCGGCGGCGTGATCTACATGCGGACCGAAGAGGAGGTGCATCAGGCCTTCAACTATGCCGGGGCCGCGGGCATGAGGATCATCATCGGAGTCCCGAACCACGAACTGCTCCCCCTGGTAGAGCGGAAGGTGCAGGAATACGACATCAAGCTGGCCATCCACAACCACGGTCCGGGCGATCAGGTATATCCAACCCCCGAAAGCGCGTATGAGAGAGTGAAGGATCTCGATCCCCGGATGGGACTCTGCATCGATGTCGGGCACACGCAGCGGGCCGGCGTGGATCCGTCTGATTCGGTTGAGCGCTACATCGACCGGCTGCACGACGTGCACATGAAAGATGTCTCCGCTGCCAGCCGGGAGGGTGGAACGGTCGAGGTCGGGCGCGGGGTCATCGACGTCCCGAAACTGCTCGGCACCCTCGTCCGGATGAACTATCAGGGAGTCGTTGCCTTCGAACACGAAAAGGATGGCAGTGATCCGCTGGCCGGGGTGGCCGAATCGATCGGATATGTCCGGGGGATCATGGACGCGAAGTAAAAAAAGCGGGCCGAACGCCCTGATGGATTGGCGTCCGGCCCTGTCTCAGGAGGTATTCGTCCCGAATACCCTGTTGCTGTTGAAAATCGCCGTTATACCACCTCTACCAGGGCCCTGCCGCGCTTGCAGCAGAACCTGCCCCTTCGCTGTCGACCGATAACCCAGTGACTGCCGTCCAGCCGCAGATGGGTGAGCGGTTGTCCGATGAAGAGGGAATGCGGTGAGGCGGCTTCATCGTCCCTGGTGGGTCGATGCGGTACTTCCTCCGGCGTTTCAGGCTTACGGTGTAACATGGTAACCACCTTGCGGGTCGGGTCTCCGTCGTGTGGTTCTGTTCGGCTTTTCTACCGTTGAGAACTCTTAATGTTCCTGTTTATAGAACGACGCCGGAAGCCATTTGGTTGCCGGAAATCAGGCAGGATCGGCGGTCGCCTCCCGGGCATGTCGGGGAAGTTCTGCCAGGACGGTGTCGATCAGCCCTTCGTCGGTGAGCCAGGAGATCACGTTCAGCCTGAGCGCGAAACCGCCCGGAACAGGAGCCGCCGAGATCCAGAAGCGTCCCTCCCGCTGAACCGATTCCGCGATCCGCACCTGCAGCAGGTCGCGCTCCTTCAGAGCCTTCTCAGCCCTCGCGCCGCCTTCGGCGATCCTCTCACCCAGTTCCCGCGGTTCGTAACGGAAGGTGACGATCGCCGTTGCCGGCGGGACCGCGATCCGCCAGTCGGGCAGCCTGTCGATCGCGTCAGTGACCTTGCGGATCAGGGAGAGTTGACGATCGACGACGTCCGCGTACCAGTCGGCCCCGAGATGCTTGAAGGCCATCCAGACCTTGAGGGCGTTGAAGCGGCGGGTTCCCGCCAGGCCCTGCTTCAGGTAGTCGGTCGGCGGCAGTTCAGCAGCCTCGCTGGGCGGAATGTAGCCGGCGACGTTCTGAAAGGTGTCCTCGGCGAAGGACCGATCGCGGAACAGAATCCCCCCGGCGACGAAGGGGACGAAGAACCACTTGTGTGCATCCACAGTAACCGAGTCGGCCCGCTCTATCCCTGAGAGGATACCCGGGTATCGACGGCTCAATCCTGCCGCTCCCCCATAAGCCGCGTCGACGTGGAACCAGAGATCATGCCCGGAGGCCAGGTCGGCCAGTTCGTGCAGGGGGTCCACCGCGCCCGAGGCGGTTGCTCCGGCGATCCCGACGATCGCGAAGGGAGTCTTCCCCTCCCGGATGTCACTCTCGATCAGATCATTCATGACCTTCGGATCGACGGTGGCGTCGCTGCGAACGGGCACCAGCCGGAGGGCCTCCCGCCCCAGACCGAGCACATCCACCGACCGTTCAATGCTGAAGTGGAGCTGGTCGGAGGCGTAGACCGTGAACCGGCGGCCGGCCGCGACCAGTCCCTGATCACGCACCTCCGGCGCCGCCCGGTGGAGGGCCAGTTTCAGTCCGGTCATGTTCGCCACGGTCCCGCCGCTGGTGAGATGTCCGTAGCAGTCGGAACCGTAACCCGTGGCCTCCCCCAGCCACCGGATCACCACTTCTTCGATCACCGATCCGACCGGACTGTGGTGCGAGGCAGCCTGGTTCTGGTTGAGGACACTGGTGAGGGCGTCA
>JALGWK010000440.1 GCA_025774205.1 bacterium | reverse complement strand
GAACCGGGTGATGTGGACGAACTGACGAACGAGCTGCGAATTATCGATTGAGATCGCTTCAGAGGTCTGCCACGTTAATAGTGCAGATCCGGATAAGAGTCAGCTCTCCCCTTCTTTATCGGGCCTGGCCAGGTTGGGCCGGACATGTCGCTCGTAGATCGCGGCCCCGCTGCCCCGCTCCGGATCGTTGCTCTCCACCTCTTCCAGGATCGACAGGAATCCCCCTTCCAGGTCGGTTCCCGTTTCCTGCGCGGCGATCTGGATAACCGTACCCGCGTACTGGAGGATCTGAACGGTCTCGAGGTCGCCGGGATCGTCGAAAAACCAGCCGCAGGAGGTATACATCAGCATGGCGTTCCGCTGCAGTTCGAGGAGCGGCAGGACTTTCCGGGCACCCTCCGGCGGAATCTCCGGGCGGGTCTGTTCGTCGAGGAATCGGCTGACTGTCTTTTCCGACCGGTCGAGAATAACATTGATGTACTCATCACGGGCTCGCCATGGATCGACGAGCAGTGGTTCAGTCTCCCGCACGAAAAGGTCGGCAGCCGAATCCCTCAACCAGTCGAGAGCCTCCCGCAGGGGGGCCCGCCAGGCATGACTCCCGTCGGACAGCCGTCCGCCGGAACAACCGCAGTCTGACCGCCACCGCTCCACTCCGTGGGGACAGCTCCAGGAAGAGTTTTCCTTGATCCCGATCTCCCGGGTGGCCGGGAAGCGTTCGAGATACTCTCCGTAGATGGTCAGCTCTGCCTCTCCACCACGCTCGAGCTGATCGAGGGTCCAGGCGAGGGTTTCCTCCCCACCCTTCACGTGATGTCCGAACGTCTCGCCGTCGGTGGCGAGGTGGATCAGTCGGGGTTGATCGGGATCGGAATCAGCATCGGTCTCCAGATCGGAACCGGGAATACCACGATCGAGCAGCGTCCGCAGGAAGACCTCGCGGTCGTTGAGGAGCCCCCCGAAGGAGACCGCGTTCCCCAGTTCATCATCGTAGAAGAAAACGCTCATCTCCCGCCCGGAGGGGAGCCGGACGAGCCAGGGCAGGGTCGGATCGATTGGCTTCTTCGCCGCGGCCTGGTGAGACGCCAGGATCGTGAACCGGACACCGGCGGCAGCCATCAGGTCGAGACTCTCGATGTCGACCGCCGTCTCCGGCAGCCAGAGTCCTTGCGGATCGCGCCCGAATCGATGACGGAAGTCACTGATCCCCCAGAGGATCTGGGTCTGCCGGTCCCGGCTGTCAGCCAGCGGCTGGATCAGGTGGTTGTAGGCCTGGGCCATCGCGGGCCCATGACCGGAGAAGCGTTCGCGACCCGATCGATCCGCCTCCCTGATCGCCTCCAGGATGCCCGGGCGGGAACGCTCGAGCCAGGAGAGGAGGGTCGGACCGGTATCGAAGCTGATCCGTGAGAACGTATTGAGAGTAACCGGTTGCCCTTCGTCGTCCTCCCGCCCGACCGGCGCGTCCGTGTTGGGCGCGTAGCACTCATCGGCGATCCGTTCGTTCCAGTCGTGCCAGGGGGCGGCCGAGGGCTGTTCTTCGATCTCTCCCCGCCAGGGATTATCGCGAGGGGGCTGGTAGAAGTGGCCGTGAACGCAGATGTATCGGTCCATCAGCGGAGGAAGATGATCGAGCGGGGTGACAGGGGGATCCGGATGGTGAAGGGAAAGGCTCCTGTCTCCTCCGGCACTGCCTCAAGGGAGAGCGCGGCATCGAGTGCGGGCGCAGGCTTCCTTTCTGTGTTGTCGGTACCACCGAAGCGGGGGTCCTCACTGGTCAGCAGTACATCCCATGTACCATTATGTGGTACACCGAACGCATAGTCAACGTACCGTCGGTCGGAGAAATTGGCGACAACCGCCACCGGCTTGACACCCTCGCCCCCGCTGCGCAAAAAGGCCAGCACGCTCCGCTCCGCGTCATCGGCGTCCAGCCACTCGAAGCCCTCCGGTTCACAATCGAGCCGGTGAAGCGCCGGTTCATCCCGGTAGAGCCGGTTCAGGGCCGTCACCCACTCCTTTATTCCAG
>JALGWK010000083.1 GCA_025774205.1 bacterium | reverse complement strand
ATACTCCCGGATGCGGTCCCACACGGTGAGTTCCCCGGTGTATTCCAGCGACCAGGCACCCAGTTCCGCTCTCGAACATCCGAAGGCGGGTACGACCGGCGGACCGTAGGGATACCCCCGAAGGGCAATGAGCCAGTAGTTGGTCTCGAGGATCGAAGCCTCGTCGGGATCACGGCCGACCACGATGAGGACATCGAAGTGCTGCCCTTCGGTGGTGTTGATGCTGACCCGGTAGAGACGGTGTTCACTCAGGGAGAGGACCCGGGACACCCATATCCCGCGCGGAGGAACGTCCCTGATCGAGAAGGTCTCGGCTTCGAAGGCGAGATAGAGGGTCTCGGAGAGGAAATCGGTGCCGACGAGGACCGTGCGGAGCTGTTCCTTCTCACTCTCGGAGATCGCCTCCTGAAAATCGATCTTCCCCTCCCACTCCGTGGACGGATCGGGAGCCCTGACCCCGCGCAGCCAGGTCTCGAACCAGTCCGCAAGACGCTCGAACTCCGCGTGGGCGTCCGCCGCCAGTCGGGGATCGAGATCGTGGAGCGACCAGGCGACCAGTTCGGCCCTGATGGCGGCGTAGTATTCCGGCTGGTGGCGCGCGAAATCAGCCAGCATCCGGAAGACATCGCTCATGATCCTCCGGGTCGACTCGTCAGCCGGCCAGTCGAGCTGGACCCGATAGGAGTGGAGTCTCTGGCGCAGGGACTCCAGTTTCCGACGTTCAATACTCGAACCGGCTATCACACCGATCGCCTCATCGTCAAGGAAGGGCAGCCCTGACTGAAGGAACATCGGCATGATCAGGCGATAATCCTTCACCGGTTCATCGAGGAGCAGGATCCGGTAGGCGGCCGCCCGCACCCTCAGGACGGGATGCCAGGCGAGGGCGCCGAGCCGGTGCCGGATGAGGTCGGCGACCAGGGGCGTGGCGCGGCGCAGATGCCCGTCGAGTTCCTCGACCGCCTGCAACGCCTTCTCAGACTCGCCGAACAGGGCCTGGACGAAGAGCTCGTTCAGGACCGCCAGTCTGGAATCCTGGAAGGTCGAGGCACCGGGCATCTCGGGCACCCGGTACTCCTCCTCCTCGCGGACCGGGAGCCGCACCTGCGCGGAGATCTCACGCGTCGCCAGGTCCCACCCCTCACGGCAGGGAGCGAACTGGATGAGGTCGGGATTGCCCATCCAGAGCAGCGCCATCCGGGAGAGAAAGCCGAGGTCGATCCGATCCCCCTCGATCGCGTAGACGAGATCGCCGATCAGCACCGAGTTGCCGTCGTCGAGACGACGAAGTGGAAGAGTGCGCATGGAGAGCCGGTTGAAGAGCCCCTCCTCGGTGACCACGATGTCACCCTCCAGGATACTGAGGTCACGAAGGAACCAGTGCGGGATGTGGATGGTCAGATCCCCGGCGGTGAGATCTATCGAACGCCGTTCGTAGAGACGCTCGATCCGGTCACGGAAGTTCTCCTCGATATTCTTCCGTTTATACGATCCCTTCGGCGTGAGTTCGTCCCGGTCGGCGTCGAAGTCACGCTCGAGCAGGTCGAAGTTGACAACCCGTTCGTAGGGAGCGAGATCACGGTTCGCCTCGGCGATGATCTGGTGGTAGTAGTCTTCGAGCTCTTCGGGGGAGCCCGCCGCCGTGACCACGGGATCATCGGGATCGGGTACGATCAGCAGGACGTTGTAATACCGTCCGTCCCCGACCAGAAAGGTACGTCTGATGCCGGGTACCCCGATGAATTTACGTTCCACCCGGAGAGGGGCGATCGTCTGCCCGTGGCTGCTTTTATAGATGTCCTTGATCCGGTCGATGATCCGCAGATACCCGCTCGAGGTCCGCGCGAACAGGTCGCCCGTCCTGAGCCAGTCCTCCCCTGCCACCGCCCCTCCACCCGGGTCCCCGGCCGTCTCATCGGGATCAGCTTCCCCACCTTCGCCTTCATCGGGCTCGAGATAGCGGGCGATATAGGGACCGGCCACCTGGAGCTCCCCCAGATCGCTGTACCGGGTGATCACGCCGGGCAGGGGGATGCCGACCGTGTTGTCCTCGTACTCGCCCGGAGGCGTCATGGTGATCCCCCCGGTCGCTTCGGTCATGCCGAAACCGCTGCAGAGATCGATCCCCTGCTCCTGGAAGAACCGGAAGACGCGCGGTTCCTGGTACCCCGCCGCCGACAGGCCCCAGCGGAGCCGGTTCCCGACGACCCTGCGGAACTCCTCGCTCTCACTCCCCCTGCCGGAGGCCTCTTTCATCCGATCGAGGCAGCGTTCGTAGATCTGCTCCCAGCGCGCCGGGATGCTGATGAGTCCGGTAGGCTGCACCTCCGGCAGAAGCGTGAGCAGCCGGTCGGCGGCTCCGCTGCCGGCGAAGACATAGGTGCCGCCCCAGAAGATCATGCCCTGCAGTTCCAGGAACCGGCCGAAGGTGTGGAAGAGGGGGAGGTAACTGAGGAGTACCTCCTCCTCACCGACCGCTGGCAGGGCGGCAGCCCGCGCGAACCGCTTACCGCTTGGAGACCATGTTGAACTGGGAGAAGGAGACGCCCTTCTGCCGACCGGTGCTGCCGGAGGTGAACATCACCGTGGCCGTGTCGGTCAGACCGAGACGGGTCCGGTCGGAAAGTATCCGCTCGACCTCCCCGGGGCCGAGACCGGCCAGTCTCTCGTCCATGCTGAGACAGTCGTTCTCGCCACAGACCGAATCGAGGTCGAAGAGGTAGATCGGGAAGGGACGATTGATACGTTCCCTGACCGCCAGGAGCCTCTCCAGGCGCTCGAAGGTGTCGGTGACGGCAAGGTTGACATCGAGCCGCTGGAAGATGTCGGCCAGTTCCTCTACATCGAGGTGGATGTTGAGTGGTGAGACGGGGATATCGTGAAGCAGACAGGCCAGGTCGGCGCAGGCGCCGTCGACACTGTTCTCCGTGAAGAGCGCCACGGTCGGTTCCCCGTCCGCGGAGTCGATGAAGGAGGCCGCCATTGCCGCGGTCCGGCGACCGACCTGCTCGTAGCTCCATTTCTGGATACGATCGCCCTCCATCTCCTGCAGGAGCGTGCGTTCGGGGTGATCCGCTACCCGCCGGGTGAAGATCGTACCGAGGTCGGTTCCCGTCAGGAGGATGACCGGGAAGGTTGTATCCGCCCACCGAGCTCGCGTCTTTCGGTCGGGCAGGCTCCCCAGGAACCGGCGGCGGCGGGTCCAGTCGAGGTATCGGTGCCATTCCTCGACAGAGATCTCTCCGTCAAGGTCGTCGGCCAGTATCCGTTCCGCCTGTTCGAGGAGGTCGAGCGCGCCGCCGGGATCGGGTTCTCCACCCCGGTGGCCCGGTTCCCATAACGACAGCGATTTCAGAAAGTTGTCGGGCATGATATCAGAGGGAATCGCGTTCTCAGGCTCACTATCCGGGGACCGGTCAGCAGCAGCCGCAGGATGACGCGCTCTCCCCGTTCTCGAGAGGTTCCGATGCATCGACAGAGCAGCAGGCGGATTTGATACCGAGCGCATCGCTGATGACCGCCGCGGCACACCCCACTCCCACCTTCACATAGATTGCTTCGGTGGGACAGTTGCGGGCGCAGGCGCCGCACTCCATGCAGGCGTCACGATCCCCGATGACCGCGATACCTTCAACCATCGCGAACACCGCATGGGGACAGACGATCTCACAGAGCGCGCAGCCGATGCATTTCCCTGCCTCGAGGCTGAGGGTCGCCACATCCCTGAGATACGCCAGTTGAGCCATGTCATCGATCCTTATGCCGTGAGCCGCGAGCTGAACCAGAGGATGAGTCCGATCGCGGCGGCCCCGACCTGTAAAGGTACAGCGATCCGCATTTCTTTCCTAACTCCCGATAGGGAGGTATAGGTGGATGAACCGGTGAAATTCATACCCAGAAAGGCGCTCAGCGTGGTCACCATCAGCAGCCAGGCAGCCGCTTCAAGGCATCCGGACAGCGTCGCCAGGCCGCTGCCGAGCCACAGGAAGGTCAGGCCGGCCGCGGCCAGACCGGGCCAGACCCCCTTGACGGAGAACGGCCTCCCCGGCAACCAGGGCAGGAGCAGGGGGACGATGACCGCCCCCGCCACAACTCCGGCGAGGAGTGAGATCGCGCCCGGGATGCCGAATGACGCCACGTTGGCCCAGTATTCACCGGGACCACCCAGGCCGCTCAGCAGACCGAAAAGCGCCATCACCGGGATCAGGTACCTGAGCGTCCCGATCAGTTCGATCGGGATCAGCACGATCCGTTCGCCCAGGGGAAAGGTCTTCCTCCTCATCTCCGGCGCAGCCTCCATCCCTGCGGCAATGAAGGCCGGCAGGTCGCGGGCCATGATCGGTCCGTAGAGGACCTTGAAGCCCGACTCCTTCTTCACCCGGTGGGCGGCAACGCCCGGAGCACCGAGCTGCGGGAGGAGGAGACGACGATGCCCGACGACATCGGCCAGTCGCGTCGACTCGATCTGATGGAGGAGTTCCACGGTCCCGAAGGTTCCCTTTCCCGCCGCGCACCAGACATTGATCCCTTTCGTATCCAGCACGAGGATCCAGAAATGTTCACCCGGGAGCGCCCGCCGGACCTGGTCGAAGGTCAGCTTGAAATTGGCCGTGACCAGGACTTCCGAGGCGGCGTCAGGCGTACCGAGGGCGTAAAGGCCGGGCGGAACGGTGTAGCTCATGCGGCCAATCCGCCACCTGACCTTCCAGGTCCCCAGTCGATCCCGGAGGGAGAGGTCGGACCGCACTCCCGGGACCGGGCCGATCGGCGTCTCAATGGTGCCGCTGATGAAGTCGGGTCGCTCCCGCACTACTGCTCCCTGCGGACCAGTTTACCGGAGGCGTCATAAACAGAGATCTTGCCGGCCTCGTCGGTGACCGCCCGGTAGAGGATCTCACCATCGGCACCGGTCGCCACGACTCCGGCGTCGGTCTTCTCCAGCAGGTATATCCGGTCATCCACTTCGAGCCGGATGCTCCCGTCGGCGAGAACCGTCGCTGAGGCATCATCGGCGAGAGCCAGCTGCTGATCTTCATCACCCACCGGGTTCTCACCACCCCAGAACTCGATGGCGTTGAAGACAAGCATGTCCGCCAGCAGCGAGATCGAGTAGACCTGCACGATCACCAGACCCAGGAAAACCACTTCCTCGGTCCACGGATCATCGAAGCTCTTGTTGAACTGGTTGACCTTCCGGGTGAGGTTGAACGATCCGGTGCAGGCGCTCAGGAACAGCACCATCGCCAGGGCGACGGCGGTGACTCTCCTCTTCATCATATCTCTCCTCCGTACTGGTGATTGTCGGTGACCATCGGTGATCACCATGGTATCAGCCGGTCAGCATGAAAGGTAGTTATCAGCCACCCCGGACACAAAAGGTGCCCGGTTGAACCTCGCCCACGGTCGTCACCGACCCGGCAATCTGCTGGCGACTTCTTCGCATCTGGTCTACTTTTTCCTCACTCGAAGGGAACGCGCATGAGCAGCAGGGAGATCATCCGGATCGGAACCCGCGGATCGGAGCTGGCCCTCCGGCAGACACGGAGCGTCGCCCGGGCCCTCTCAAGGCTCGATGGCGCCCCGTCCACCGAAGAGGTTGTCATCACCACCAGCGGAGATACGATCACCGACGTGCCCCTTACCCGGGTGGCCGGACAATCATTCTTCACCAAAGAGATCGAAGAAGCTCTCCTTGGCGGTTCGATAGATCTCGCCGTCCACAGCCTGAAGGACCTGGCCACCATCCTGCCTGACGGTCTCGCCATCGGAGCGATCACAACCAGGGAGGACCCCCGTGACGCGCTCATCAGTCGGGATGGTCTGACCTTTGATGAACTGCCCGAGGGCTCGCGGATCGGCACCAGCAGCCTGCGGCGCCGGGCGCTCATCGCCCGCGCCAGGCCCGATCTCGAGCTGGTCGACCTGCGGGGCAACGTGCCGACCAGGCTCCGGAAACTCAAGGCCGGTGAATACGACGCCATCGTGGTCGCCACGGCCGGCCTGCGCCGGTTGGGTCTGGAGGAGGAGATAACCACCACTCTTCCGCTGGACCAGTTCCCACCCGCTCCGGGACAGGGTGCCATCGCCCTGCAGATCCGGCAGGATGATGAGTTCACCCGACAGTGGGTCGCGCCACTCAACCACGCTCCCAGCCGCTGTTCGATCACCGCCGAGAGGTCATTCCTCAGACGACTCGGGGGAGGGTGCCAGGTTCCGGTCGGCGCCTGGGCGATCGAGGACACGGGAATCCTTCAGCTCTCGGCGGTCATCTGTTCGCCTGACGGCACCCGCGTGGCGGAAGGTCGCCGGAGGGCTCCGATAGAGTTCGCAGGAGAACTGGGGACCGAACTCGCCGAGGAACTCCTCCACCGCGGTGGCCGTGAGATACTGGAAGAGATCGGGAGCAGCATCGAACGACCCCTCGTCGGAAAAAGGGTGGTGGTCACCCGCCCCGATATACCGGAGGACGTTCTGACCACCCGTCTGGAGAACCTGGGAGCCAGCGTGGTACACTGGCCGATGTTCACGATCTGTGAACCGGATGATCCGGCTCCGCTGCGTGATGCCCTCGGCAACCTCGACCGGTACGACTGGATCGTGTTCTCGAGCGCCCGCGCGGTCGACGCGGTGTTCGACTTCGAAGGACTCCTCCCTCCCCGCTGTCCCGAGGAACTGCAGGTGGCCGCGGTCGGTCGGGCCACCGCGACGATCGTTGCCGCCCGGGGATGGCCGGTCCACCTTGTGCCCGACACCTTCAGCGGTGAATCCCTGGTGGATCTCATCCGGGAGCACGGTCTGCCCGAGGGAACCGTAATCCTGTTCCCGGCGAGCGCGCTCGCCCGTGAAACCGTTCCGGAAGGACTGCGGGAGCTGGGTGCGGAGATCGACTTTGTGATCGCCTATGAGGTCGGCTCGACAACCATTACCGCTGACGACTGTCTGGCAGAAGCGGAAGCCGGCGGGATCGACGCGATCACGTTCGCGAGTCCGTCTGCGGTGACGGGTTTGAGGGAGCTCTTCGGTGCCGAGAGTTTCGACACGCTTCTGAAGGAGACCTGTACGGCGGTAATCGGTGTCACCACCTCGAGAGCCCTGGAGCAGTCAGGACACACGCCCGACGCGGTAGCGGATCCGAGCACCCTGGAGGGACTCGCCCGGGCCGTGGTGGGACCGCTGACCGGTGAGGCCGGTCCGATGAACGAACCCAAGGAAGAAAGGTCAGAAGACTGATGGCATTCCCCGAACAGCGGCCGAGACGGCTGCGCCGGACCGAAGGGTGGCGACGCCTGGTCCGGGAAACGACCCTCTCGGTCGACGATTTCGTCTACCCCCTTTTCATCGTGCCCGGCACAGGGGTCGAAAATCCCGTCCAGAGCATGCCCGGCGTATCCCAGTTCTCCGTTGA
Organism: bacterium; assembly: GCA_025774205.1. Classification (GTDB taxonomy): domain Bacteria; phylum Blakebacterota; class Blakebacteria; order Blakebacterales; family Blakebacteraceae; genus Blakebacterum. The sequence continues at coordinate 2,127 of JALGWK010000083.1, read as the reverse complement.
CCGGGTGGCGGCTGAAGCCGCTTCGGTCCATGCGCTGGGAATCCCGGCCATCATCCTCTTCGGAGTCCCCGAAGAGAAGGATGCCACCGGGAGCGCCGGATATGATCCGGACGGGATCATCCCGCGGGCGATCCGCGCCATCAAGGGAGAGGTGCCGGACCTGCTCATCTGGGGAGATGTCTGCCTCTGTGAATACACCGATCACGGTCACTGCGGGGTACTGACCGAAGCCGGCGAGGTGGACAATGACGCCACCCTGCCCCTCCTGGTCCGGGCCTCCCTGGCCTACGCGCAGGCGGGCGCCGACGCGGTGGCACCGAGCGACATGATGGATGGCCGGGTGGCCGCCATACGTGAAGGCCTCGACGGCAGTGACCTCCAGCATATCCCGATCGTCAGTTATGCCGCCAAGTACGCCTCCGCCTATTACGGCCCATTCCGTGACGCCGCCTATTCCGCCCCCGCTTTCGGCGACCGGCGCGCCTACCAGATGGATCCGCCCAACGCCGAAGAGGCGCTGAACGAGGTCGCCCTCGATCTCGAGGAGGGCGCCGATATCGTCATGGTGAAACCGGCCGGACCCTATCTCGACATCATCAGGAGGGTAAAGGATACCTTCGGGGTGCCGACCGCCGCCTACCAGGTCTCCGGCGAGTACAGTCTCATCAAGGCCGCCGCCGGGAACGGGTGGATCGATGAGCGCCGGGTCGCCCTGGAAGCGCTCACCGGGATCAAGCGGGCGGGCGCAGACATCATCCTGAACTACTTCGCCAAGGACGCGGCCCTCTGGCTGCGGGAGGAAGCTGAACGTGTCTGAGCGCGACTTCCCCGAGAGCCGGCGTCTCCATGAGGAGGCGCGCCGACTGATGCCGGGCGGGGTGAACAGCCCGGTGCGCGCCTTCGGCCGGGTCGGCGGCGATCCGATCTACATCAGCAGCGGCTCGGGTGCCACCATCCGGGACGTGGACGGCAACACCTGGCTCGATTATGTCGGCTCATGGGGACCAATGATCCTCGGGCACGACCATCCCGTCATCCGGAAGGCCGTCGAAGAGGCGCTCTCCCGCGGTACCTCCTTCGGCGCGCCGACCGCCGCCGAAGTGGAAATGGCGGGTCTGATCGTGGGGATGGTTCCCTCGGTCGACCTCGTTCGGCTGGTCAACTCCGGCACCGAAGCCACCATGAGCGCCGTCCGGCTGGCGCGGGCGGCGACGGGGCGGGCGAAGATCGTGACCTTCCGGGGCGGCTATCACGGTCATGCCGACCCCTTCCTGGTCGAGGCCGGCTCGGGCGCGGCCACCATCGGAGTGCCGTCGAGCCCCGGCGTGACCTCAGGCACGGCCGCAGACACGCTGACCGCGGAGTACAACGATTCCGACACTGTCGGGGCCCTCTTCGCGGAACATCCCGAGGCGATCGCCGCGATCATCGTGGAACCGGTCGCCGGCAACATGGGCTGCGTTCCGCCACTGCCCGGCTTCCTGGAGACCCTCCGGATCCTCTGCGATCGGGAAGGCGCTCTCCTGATCTTCGACGAGGTCATGACCGGATTCCGTCTGGCTCCGGGCGGGGCGCAGCAGCGATTCGGGATCTTGCCCGACCTGACCACCCTCGGCAAAATAGTGGGCGGCGGCCTCCCCATCGGGGCCTACGGAGGCCGGACCGACCTCATGCGGCAGATCGCTCCCGACGGTCCCGTCTATCAGGCGGGGACCCTCTCGGGCAATCCGCTCGCGACAGCGGCGGGGATCGCCACCCTCGAATACCTGGCGACCCACCCCGAAGTGTATGAACACCTCGAACTGCTGAGCGATCGTCTCGCTGACGGTTTCGAGGCTCTTATCAGGGATCAGGGGTACCCGATCACGTGGAACCGGGTCGGTTCGATGGGATCGCTCTTCTTCCATGACGGCCCGGTCACCGGCTGGACCGATGCCGCTGTCGCCGATGGCGACCGGTTCACCCGATGGTTCCAGGCCATGCTCGAACGCGGCATCTACCTCGCTCCGAGCCCCTTCGAAGCCGGATTTCTCTCCGCGGCCCACACCACGGAGGACATCGACCGGACCCTGGATGCCGCAGCCGGTTCCCTCACCGTGACCTTCAGAGGAGGAACCGACGGATGAG
>JALGWK010000082.1 GCA_025774205.1 bacterium | reverse complement strand
GAGAGGGCATCGGTGTTGGCCAGGATGATGAAGGAGAGTTCCCGGTCGGGGATCCGGATAATCAGCGAGGAGCAGCCCGTCCACCAGCCATAGTGCCAGACGATCTTCACCCCCGCCTCTTCGTGGATGAACCAGCCGTACCCGTACGGAAGCGTTTCACCGGCATTCGAGCGGGCCGGTGTGTAGACATTCTCCCAGGTTTCCGGCTCAAGGAATCGTCCCTCATCGAGGGCCAGCGCGAAACGGGCCATATCGGTGGCTGAAGAAAGCAGTCCTGCCGCGGTTCCGAACCAACCGGAATACTCCGTCCTCTCCTCCCCGTCAGGTCCGTAGCCCTGCGCGACATCAGCCAGAAATCGGCTCTGGTCGAGTCCGGAGAACGCGAAAGCACCTCGTTGCCGGGGATTGGGAGCTGTCTGAACCATGCCGAGCGGCCTGAGGATCTTCTCAGCCACGAGATCGGCGAAGGTCCTTCCGGTGGTTTCCTCGATGACCCGGTCCAATTCCCCGAAACGATCACCCCGATACTGATAGGAAGATCCTGGGATATCGAGTGAGGTGTGGGTCAGCAGATGCCGTACCCGGATCACTCCCGGGCTATCGAGCTCAACTCCATATTCAGAGACCGGATCATCCAGATCAACCTGACCCGATTCAACCAGCTGCATGAGGATTATCGAACCGAAGGGTTTGGTCAGTGAAGCCAGGTGGTAGATGGTCTCGGGATCCGCCTCGATCCTGTCCTCCCGGTCCGCCCAGCCGAATCCACGGGCCCATACGATCTTCCCGTGGGAGGCCATGGCGGCCGAAAATCCCGGTATGTCGAGTTTCAAGCGGATCGATTCCAGTCGATCAGGTTGACCTCCACCAGCACTCCGTGAGCGAGCCGTGTCGCTGCCCCAGGGAGGCGTGGGAGAGGTGTGCGATCATCGATTTCCCTGTACGACAAACAGCGTACATACTTCTGTGGATAACGTGTACGCGCTAACGCGTACATCCCCGCCGGACGTGGATGTACGATTCATGGCGTACATCCCATCGGGCAAATCCTGTACGCGGAATGTAGTACATCAAAAACTCAATTCCGCACCCATCTTGCCATCTCCATTCGAATGGCATCCTCAACGATTTCTCTTCGATCAAAGACTGCTGGAAGACGATCCTTCGGCCAGGAGAGGCCGGTCGTGCCGCAGCATTTCAGATACCGCCGGCGCTCACAGATCGACAGCCCATGCGTCGCAGGATCGGTCTTATCGCCTCCGCTGGCAGTGTGAACAGAGATGCGATGACCTCGATCCGATCACGATCCGCCTGATCGGGTGGCCGCATCTTACACACGGCTCCCCTTCCCTTCCATAGACCTGCAGCAGGCGCTGGAAAGAACCGCCCTCCCCTTCCACATCGACGAAGTTGATGATCGTCGTGCCCGCGTTTTCGATCGACCTGATCAGCAGATCCTGCAGCTGACCATGGAGTTCGATCAGTTTCCGCTGGGCGATCGAATCGGTCCGTCGCGCCGGGTGGATCCGGCTCAGGAAAAGGGCCTCATCGGCGTAGATGTTCCCGATCCCGGCGATGAAGGTCTGATCGAGCAGGGCCGGTTTGATCATACGATGCCGACCGTGACAGAGTTCGATGAAATCTTCAGCCGGCAACTCGAGCGGCTCCGGGCCCAGGTCGGCCAGTCCCGGCTGGTCCCACAGTTCGGTATCGGGGTAGAGACGCAGCCGGCCGAACCGCTCCCCCACCCTCCCCGGCCGCGCCAGATCGAAGGAGACCAGATCGTGCCGGTCGCGCGGCTCATCCCGGGTTGTGAACCGGAACTGGCCGGTCATCTTCAGGTGCACCCAGAGAGTGAGATCACCTGAGAGGGAGATAAGGATATTCTTGCCCCGCCGGTTGATCCCCAGCACGGTCCGCCCCGGCAGGACTTCTTCCAGGGTTCCACCAGGCAGGGAGGGGCTGACGACGATCGAGGTCGCCGGAGCAGCGGTGGAATCCACCCTGACAATCGCCCTCCCCATGAGGATGGGTCGAAGACCGCGGACGACCGTCTCCACTTCCGGAAGCTCAGGCATCAGTCACCGTCATGATCCCGCGCCCCCAGTATGTCCGCTCCGCCACGGTCGAATCAGAGCCTGCTTTGTCTTCAGTACCATTGCGTTCCCGACCGGTTCCGGGGTGATCACCGCTCCTGAATGATACGCACAGACGCGCCTGATAACGGTAAACAAAACCGCCCGGCCGGTCGTATCCACTGACGAGTGTCATGTTATGTGACAAATGTCCGCACCGAGAGTGACGCCGTGCTTGACCGGCAAGGCGTGGCGACGAAGCATAGCGGTGGCTATGGTGAGGAGACACAACGCAGTCGGGTGAGATACGGCGCCGCTCGAATGCGACATATGTTGCGTAACAGGGCACTATGAGGGGATCGGATCAAATCGTTCCGAGTCATCACCGAACGGAGCCGCCCCATGCCCCATCTGAAGCCCGCCGCCCGATTCCCGCTGTGGACCGGGATTCGCAGAGCGTCGCTCCTCGCGGCCCTCCTCTTTCTTTCATCGTGTACAAAGAACCCGACCGAACCGGCCCCGACCGACATTCTGGGCCGGCTGCGGGCCCTGCCCGGCGTGGTCTCGGTCACCGAACTCATACCGGAACACGGTTATACGGCAGCCTTCCAGATCGATTTCCGTCAGCCGGTGGATCATGAGAACCTGGGTGGTCAGGCCTTCAACCAGCGCCTCTACCTCCACCACGTGGATGACTCCCTGCCGGTGGTCTTCTCCACCAACGGCTATGGAATCCCCGAAGATTACGTGGCTGAACTCGCGGAGCTGCTGCAGACCAACCACCTCAGTGCCGTCCACCGCTTCTTCGAGTACGCCCGCCCCTATCCGGCTGACTACTCAAAGCTCACCATCCGGCAGTCGGCTGCCGATCATCACCGGATCATCAGTCTTTTCAAGAGGATCTATGACGGTTCCTGGGTCACCACCGGCGGCAGCAAGAGTGGCGAGACCGCCCTCTTCCACCGCCGCTTCTATCCCGATGATGTCGAGGCCACCGTGGTCTATGTCGCACCCCTGGTCTTCGGGGCTCCCGACTGGGAATTCGTGTCGTTCTTCGATGAGGTCGGCACGCCCGAGAGCCGGACCGCCATCCGGACCTTCCAGCGGCGTCTGCTCGATAACCGCGAGACCTTCGTGGACATGCTCGGTCCCTGGTTTCATCGGAACGAACTGAGCTTCTCCGGGTACGCCGACCGGACGTTCGAGAGCCGGGTGGTCAGCTACCAGTGGAACTTCTGGCAGTACCACCGGGTGGACTGGTCCACGATCCCCGCCCCGACGATGAGCGACTCCCTCGCCTTCGAGCATTTCGCCTTCGTCGCCCGTCTCGATCGCTCCTCCGACGAAGGGTACACCTTCTTCGAGCCCTACTACTACCAGGCCCAGGCCGAACTCGGTTATCCGGCCACCCCGGTCGCCCACCTGAGTGACCTGGTCCAGTACCAGTACAACACCGGGAATGATCCGGGGATCACCTACAATCCCTCCACGGTGCAGGATGTCCACGACTGGCTGCTCAGTGAGGGGAGTGAGATCGTCTACATTTACGGCAGCATCGATCCGTGGTCGGCAAGGGCTGTGGAACCGCTCGGTCTGACCAACGCCCTCTGGATCATGCATGAGGGCGGTGATCACCGGGTGAGGATCGCGCATCTTGCGGAACAGCAGGCGGTCATGGACAGCATTTATGCCTGGCTCGACCTCGAGGTCGGCGTGGCAGCCGGCAGCCGCGGCATCTTCGTCCCCGCCTGGGCGAGTGACCCGGAGCGAGCCCTCTCGCTGTGGGAACCGCCGCCCCGACATTGACGGACATTCCCGGACCGCCGACCCGCCTCCCAGACTCCGGAGTGACCCTGCCTATTCCTTTCTGAGGGTCTCCACCGGATCGATCCTTGTTACCTTCCTGGCCGGCAGAAGGCTCGCCAGGAGGATCGCCGCTGGAGAGAATCCGGCGCCGGTAATCAGGTCACCGTCTCCAGGATCAGCGAGATCCCCTGCCCGCCTCCGATACACATCGTTACCAGGCCGTAGCGCTCTCCTTTGCGACGGAGCGCGTAGGCGCAGGTCAGGGTGAGGATGGCGCCGGTAGCCCCGAGCGGGTGGCCGAGGCCGATTGCCCCGCCCATCGGATTGACCTTCTCAGGATCGATCCCCATCTCCTCGAAGTCGCGGATGCAGGCCAGGGCCTGGGGCGCGAAGGCTTCGTTCAGTTCGATGTGGTCGAGTTCGCTCCCGGAGATACCGGCTGACTCCAGCGCGATCCGGGTGGCGGGCACCGGCCCCCACCCCATGATCTGCGGATCGCAGGCGGCCACTCCCATGCCGATCAGCCGGGCCAGGGGTTTCAGACCGTGCTCGGCAGCATCTGCTTCGAGACCGATGACCATCGCCGCCGCCCCGTCGACCACGGCGCTGGCGTTGCCGGCGGTGATGATGCCGCCCGGTTCGAAGGCCGCCCTCAGGCGGGCCATCTTCGCCATCGAGACATTGTCCATGATGTGGGTGTCGTGCTCGACCGTGACCGATTCCTCCGCCCCGTTCCCCTCGACGGTGACCACCTCGACCTCTTCGGAGAACCATCCTTCGTCGCGCGCCTGCCGGGCATTGACCTGGGAGCGGAACCCGAACTCGTCGGCCTCCTGCCGGGTGATGCTGTAGCGCCGACCGAGTTCCTCGGCGGTATTGGCCATCCCCATCTGCGCCCCCGGGTCGTAGAGGTAGGTCAGCAGGGAATCTTGAAGATAGGTCCCGGGCGGGAGCTGGTGGACGTCGATCGGTCCGTACTTCTGGACCGCCGAGCCCACCTTCCGGCCGCGCCAGTTGTAGAGGTGGAAGGCGTTCTGCATGCTCTCGCCGCCGCCGACCACGGAGAAGGGCCGTTCCCGGTCGTGACGCACACCGGCCATCATCATCTCCGATCCGACCGCGATCGCTTCTGCCCCGCTCCCGCAGATGCGGGCCACGGTCAGGGCCGGGACATCATCACCGAGCCCGCCTCGCCAGCGCATCCCCTGGGCGCCGTAGATGGAATCACGGTGCGTCTGCTGGGCCATCCCCATTACGACATGCCCGATCAGGCCGGGATCGACGTCGGTATGCTCCAGCGCCGCGGTAACCGCCATGCCGCCGAGCTGGGTTGTCGAGAATCTCGAGAAGAGACCGGGGGCGCTGTTCCTGACGAGGATATCCACCCTGGGGGTTCTGCGGCCGCCATCGAGGATGACGACTGGTCTGTCCATGCCCATGATCTGCTCCGCCTATTCGTTCATGAAGGCCGCCGGTACCCGGGGGCCGTTCTGGATGAAGTTCGTCATGCCGATATCGTAGTCGATCGTCTCCCGGCAGCGGCTGAACGCGGTCGCCTCCACCTCCAGCCCGTCGGCGAGCGAGCGGCTCAGGCCCTCCCTGACCGCGGCGACCAGGATCGAATCGATAACGAGTGAGCGATGCCCGATATCGGTCTCGGGCACCGGATCGGGAAATGCCACCGGAGCGGAATCTACGGCCGTCAGCGTGACCTCACCGGCCAGATGCCTGGTCAGCAGGTCGCGAGCTGCCGCGATGATGTCATCGGCCGGTTCCCCCGTCGCCCAGCCCAGTTCGCAGGCCTCCTCAGCTCCCACCGGCTGACCGCTCCGCAGCATCCCGAGGGCCGCTTCCGCTCCCACCAGCCGGGGGAGCCGCTGCGTCCCGCCGTACCCGGGGATGATGCCGAGATTCACCTCCGGCTGACCGGCTATCAGCCGCTGCCCGACCACGCGGGCATGGCACGCCATTGCCAGTTCCGAACCGCCTCCCAGAACGGGGCCGTTCACCGCCGCGACGACCGGCTTCGAGAGCCCGGCGATCACGTCGAGCACGGAATGCCCGCGGCGGCATTTGTCGGCGGCGGCCTCCGGGGTTTCGAGGACCGCCAGTTCCATGATGTCGGCTCCGGCGATGGAGCCGTCGTAGCTGGTGAGGATGATCCCGTTGACGGAAGCATCCTCTTCCAGGCCGGTGAAGACCGCCTGCAGTTCCTGCATGGTCTGTTCGTTGAGCGCGTTCAGCACCTCGGGCCGCCTGATCGTGACCGTCGCGATACCCTCATCACTCTCCACCAGCAGGTTCCGGTAGAAGTCGGGGAACTCCTTCGAGGCGATGCTTCGGGGCACCTCGAAACCGGGGTTGTCGGCAGCGTAGGCGGTGCAGATCGCATGAACCCGGTCCATGCCATACTCCGCGACCAGATCGAGCAGACCGCGCCTGAATCCGAGCGCGTTGGCGCAGAGCCAGTTGAAATCGGAGGCGTCACAGATCCCGTTATCGACCACGAACATGGTCCGGGCGAACAGTACTGCCAGGATGCGGTCAAGGACCTTCTCCCCCAGGGCCTCATCGTGAGCAGGATCACCGGGCTCGTTCCGGTCGTGCCAGGGGGTATCCGCCTGCTCATAGAGAATCGCCGGCGGTTCGAACCATTCGCTGCCGGTGTCGGCTTCGGTCATAAGGACCTGGCAGTGGGCCGTCAGCAGGTTTCCACCGGTCAGGTCGAGGACGTTGAATGGTCCCCCGCCGCCGATGGCGCCGTTCACGATTTCATCCACCTGGGCCGGGGTTGCCACTCCTTCGGCGAAGATACGCGCCGCTTCGGCGGTGTAGTTGCAGAAGACATCGTCGGCCGCGAAACAGGGCACGTCGGTGGTGACGATCGGCACCTTGCCCAACCGTTTCAGGGTTGTGATCATCCGTTCGCTCAGCGTCTCGTCCCCGGAGAGCACCACCTCTATCGGCTGGGCCCGCCAGGCCGGGAAGAAGGGATGGTTCACGAAGCATCGATCGGGGTGGGTGGTCCCGGCGGCTATCACCGCCCGCGGGATACCGGAGGTGGCGAAGCCGATAAGACAATCCGCCCCGACGACCGCCTCCAGATCCTTCAGGATCGCCTGCTTGATGGTGAGATCCTCGGTGGCCGCCTCCAGGACAAATTCGCATTCCGCCAGGTCGTCCAGGTCGAGCGTGGAGACCAGGACCCCCTTCATCCGGTCGACCTGCTTCCGGCTCAGTTTACCCCGATCGAGCCCCTTGGCCATGTACCCTTCGATCCGTTCCACCCCCGCTTCCAGGGCTTCCGCGCTGATATCGTGGAGATAGAGACGGTTCTCATCCGACCCCCCCAGCGCGGAGATGAATCCATACGCCAGGTCGGGACCGATCGAACCGGAGCCGATAATGCCGACAATCATCAGGCAACTCCTTCCTGGTGGCCTGAGTCAGGACACTGGTTGGTTACCGTCAACAGTAACGCCATTCGGGTTCCCTTCGCAATCAGTCAAGGAGCCCGGTCCGGACGCATTGACGCCCGTCCGGTATCGGGATACGATGCGTTATCGAACGTCTGTTCCAATCGTTCCACGGCGAGCGCCAGCGATCACGATCGACCCGCCCGGAGCCGGAGCCATGGCAGAAACCACCGCCGGAGAGAACAACAAAACCGGAACCCGGTCGGGGCCCCGGCTGGAGCTGATTCTCACCTCGGCGGCCTCCCTCATGGCCCGGAACGGCTACGGGCAGACCTCGATCCGGGATGTGGCGCGGGAGACGAAACTCAGCCTCGCCGGCATGTATTACTACTTCCAGAGCAAAGAGGATCTGCTCTACAAGATCCAGCACCGGACCTTCGCCTCGCTCCTCGAGGAGCAGGAAGAGGTGGCTTCAGGTGACCTCGACGGCAGGGAGGGCCTGCGCCGCCTGATCGGGACCCACCTCTCCTTCTATACCCGGCATTTCAACGAGATGAAGATCTGCACCTTCGAGCTCCAGAGCCTGACCGGCGAGCGCTACCGGGAAGTGGAGGAACTCCGTCGACGATACTTCAGGCTCACGGCGGGTATCGTGGGAGACATCCTCGCCGGTGACAGTACTGACGTGGAGCATGAGGCTGAAGCCCGGCATTACACTCTCTTCATCTTCGGCATGCTCAACTGGATCTTCATGTGGTTCGATCCGGAGCGTGACGCTCCGCTGGAGGATCTGTGTGACAGACTCATTCATCTCGCGCTGCACGGTTTGACGGGGGCACCTCCCCCGCCGGCCTGAGAGCATCACATCGGCACCCTGGTCAGGAAAGGATTACAGGACATGTCCCTCTTTCCCTCGAAACCGCCCGAGGAATTCGGCTTCCAGGACATCCTTTACGAGAAGAAGGATCTGGTCGCCACGATCACCCTCAACCGCCCGCAGGCCTACAATGCCTACACCACCAACACGCTCCAGGAACTGATCGCCGCCTTCACCGACGCGGCTTCCGATGACCAGGTCGGGGTGATCGTCTACACCGGCAGCGGCGACAAGGCATTCTGCACCGGCGGCGACGTCAAGGAGTATGCCGAGGTCTACACCCAGACGCCCCGTGATTACTGGAAGTACATGGGGCTCTTCTCCGGCTATATCGAGGCCATCGTCCGGACCGGCAAGATCACCATCGCACGCCTGAACGGCATGGCGGTGGGCGGCGGGAACGAGTCCCAGCTGGCCTGCGACCTGGCGGTGATGGCCGACGACACCTTTATCTCCCAGGTGGGCACCAGCGGCCACGCAGTGGCTCCCCCTCCTTGTCGGCGACCGGCGGGCCCGTGAGATCCTCTTCCTCAATCAGCGGATCGACGCGCAGAAAGCGCTCGACTGGGGGCTGGTGAACCGGGTGTATCCACGGGATGAGCTCGACGCGGGCGTGGATGAGCTGGTGCAGATCGGACTCGACAAGTTCCCCGAGTGCACCCGTTACACCAAGACGCAACTCAATTACTGGAAGGACCTCTCCTGGTACGGCACCATCGGTCACGCCCGTGACTGGCTGACCACCCACTTCACCTCCCTGGAACCGTATGAGGGCATGACTTCCTTCGTGGAGAAGCGCCCGGCGCGGTACCGTGAACTGCGGGAGATGGCCGGTGAAGGGAAGAGCGTCGAGTTCCTCTGGGGACCGTACCGTCACACCTGCGCCGAGTGCGGAGCCAAGGGTATCCCGGCCAATTTCTCGCACTGCGGGGCTTGCGGCGCGGAGCTGACCGGGGACGAGTGACCGGGAATAAGTGACCGGGAAACGGCAACCGGCAAACCAGGAGTCTGAAGATGGCTGAAGGCACCATCCTCTACGAAGCACGCGAGAATATCGGGTACCTCACCCTCGACTCGCCCCCGCTGAATATCCTGACGGGAGCGATGATGGATGAACTCGCCGATACTCTGGAGCGGATC
>JALGWK010000081.1 GCA_025774205.1 bacterium | reverse complement strand
GGCGGTGACCTCACCCGTCGGATCGTCTACCCCGTGAATGATGAGATCGGCGACCTGATCATGTCCTTCAACACCATGACCGATTCACTGGTGCGGAAGGTTGATCAGCTGGCCGGTCTGAACCAGGCGGGGCATGCCTTCTCGCACCACCTGTCACTCGATAAACTGGGTGGATCGGTCGAGGAGAACGTCCGTAATCATGTGAAACCGGCGATGGTCGGCCTCTATACCATCGACAGTGATGACCTCGAACCGGACAGGTTCCGGATCGAGGGTCTGAAACGCGCCGGATCTGTCGAAGGGATTCGGGACGCCACGCGAGTGCGCCCGGAAGGTCCTCCAGAGTGAAAACCTCTGCCTGATCTATGACGGTGAGATCGAGGTTCGTACCCTGAGTCTCTGGAGCCGTGAGCGGTCGATCAGAACCCTGGGACTCCCCCTCTTCAAAGAGGAACACGCCTACGGAGCGATCATCCTCACCATCGAACAGAGTGCCGAGTCGTTCAGTGAGGACGACATCGAATTCCTGAAAACCCTGGCCAGTCATGTGTCGGTGGCCGGCCGGAACGCCCAGCTCTACCGGAGCCTTGAAGTCTCCTATCTCGATACGGTGACGGCCCTGGCGGCAGCGGTCGATGCCAAAGACGCCTACACCCGCGGCCACTCGGAGCGGGTCATGCGGAACTCGGTCCATCTTGCCCGCGCGGTCGGTCTTCCCACCGCGGAAGTGGAAATGATCAGGTATTCGGCCCTGCTGCACGACGTCGGCAAGATCGGTCTCCCGACCCATATCCTCTCCACCAAGGAGAAGCTGTCTCATGAAGAGTTCAATCTCGTCAAGCAGCACCCGGGGATCGGTTACGAGATCGTCAAACCGATCAGTTTCCTGAAGGCGGCTCTCGACGGCATCCTCTATCACCATGAGCGATGGGATGGTTACGGCTATCCCGAGGGGCTCAGCCGGGATGAGATCCCCTTCATGGCCCGCCTGCTGATTCTCGGAGACACCTGGGACGCCATGGCCAACGACCGGTTCTACCGTCGCGCGAAGACGATCCCGGAGATCATCCAGGAACTCCGTGACTGTTCCGAAACACAGTTCGATCCCGACCTGGTTCCGCTGGCGATCGATGTGCTCCCCGAGGTGACCGCCCCGGACCGACAGCCTGAACCCTCTGCTGAGGAATCACTTGGATGACCGCGATCAAACGTGACAAGGATGACTCCCCCAGGGAGCAGCCGATGCAGGAGCGCCGGCGGAAGCTGGGTGCCATCCTGAAGGAAAAAGGACTTCTCAGCAGTAGCCAGGTCGAGCAAGTGCTCGAACAGCAGCGCAAGGAATACAAGCGCCTCGGTGAGATCATCCGTGACATGCGCCTCGTCTCCGAGACCGACCTGATCCGGTCCCTGGCTGAACAGCTGGAAGTCGATGTGTTCGATCTCATCGAATACGAACCCGAGGAAGCGATATCGAAAATGTTCCCTGAAGATGTCGCCCGGAGATTGCGAGCAGTCCCGGTACGCCTCATCGAAGATGGAGAGGTGCTGCAGGTCGCGGTGCTCGATCCACTCGACATAGCCAAGCTGGACGATCTCAAGCGGCTGGCCGGGATAGAGATCGAGCCGATTATCGGTTCCCGGAATGACATCGAACGCGCCATCGAGCGACTCTACGGTCTGAGCGCCTTCTTCCGTGAGTTCGGCGAACTGAGTGACGAGGACTCGATTGAGTTCGTGCAGGTGCAGGACAAGGAATTCGACGACGACTACGACATCGCGGAGATGGCCGAGAGCGCCGAGGAAGCCCCGGTCGTCAAACTAGTGAACCTGGTGATCGGAAAGGCGCTGAGAGATGGCGCCTCCGATGTCCATATCGAGCCCGCACAACACTTCATCCGGATCCGGTACAGGATACACGGGGTTCTCATGGAGGAGGATATGGCTCCCCCGAAGCGACTCCAGTCGGCGGTGGTCACCAGGGTCAAGATCCTCGCGGCCATGGACATCGCCGAAAAGCGGATCCCGCAGGACGGCCGTTTCCACGTCCGTCTCCATGGCATGGAGGTGGATATCCGGGTAAGTACTCTCCCGACCTTCTACGGCGAGAAGATCGTGCTGCGGCTGCTCGAAACGAACAAAGACCAGCTCCAGCTCAATAAGATCGGTTTTCCTGAAGATGCGCTGATCGAGTTCCGGAAACTCATCAGTCAGCCGAACGGGGTTCTCCTGGTCACCGGTCCGACCGGATCGGGCAAGACGACTACCCTCTATTCAGCGCTCTCCGAGATCAACAGCCCCGACCAGAACATCGTTACGGTCGAGGACCCGATCGAATACCAGCTGGAGATGATCAACCAGGTCCAGACGAATCCGAAAGCCGGCTTGACGTTCGCCACCAGTCTCCGCTCAATCCTGCGACAGGACCCCGATATCATCATGGTTGGTGAGATACGTGACGCGGAGACGGCACAGATCGCCGTTCAGGCCTCCCTGACCGGGCACCTGGTGTTCTCTACCCTGCATACCAATGACGCGGTCGGCGCGATCGTCCGCCTGGTGGATATGGGTATCCCGGCCTACCTCATTGCCAACACGGTGACCGGTGTTCTGGCCCAGCGGCTGGTGAGGACGATCTGTCCCCACTGCCGCGAGGAGTACGAACCCGACCCCGAGATCCTTCGCCAGTTCGCCGATCCCGCCTCCTTCGAGGGTTTCACGTTCACGAAGGGGAAAGGATGCAACGAATGTCTGAACACCGGGTATGCGGGTCGGAGCGGCATCTACGAATTGCTCCGGATCACGCGCGAGATACGCAAGCAGATCAACATCAGCGCAGACAGCGCGATTCTCACTGATATCGCCCGCAGTCAGGGGCTGAGGCTTCTGCGTGATGACGGACTTGCCAAGGTCAGGGACGGGATCACCACGATCGAAGAAGTGCTCCGGGTAACCCAGAATGTAGAGGAGACCGAATCGGGCGGGGTTGAAGGGCCTGATTCCGCCCCGGTCGAGGTTTTTAAAGGTCGATGATGATGACATCAACCAGAACAAAATTGCGATCAGGAGTTCGGCTGAGGCTGGTAGTGAGTCTGCCGCTCCTGATCATGCTTGTCTCCGTGGCAGTGACGACATTCGCTGCGAAACACTCAACCCGGGTGCTGCAGCAAAGGGCTCTCAACTATCATATCGTTCTGGCCCGGAGCCTTATCAACGCCGCGGAGCGTCAGATGCTGGAAACCGATGACACTCTCCTGGCGGTGCTCGGTGACCAGGTGGGCTTTCACGAGCGGTCGCGCCAGACGGATGATGTCCGCTTCGTGCTCATCAGGACTCCTCTCGCGGCGTCGTTCCTGCACTACGATCCGACCGGTGAGATCACCCAGCAGGACCAGACCCGACTCCTGACCCTGACGAGCGATATTGATCCGGCCCAGATCATCGAGATAGGGCTTCAGCGGGAGCGTCACCTGGCCACAGTCCATCGGGCGATCGAGAACGGCTACTACCTGATCGCGCTGGAACCCTACCGCAACATCCAGCAATTCAGCCGCTGGATCAGGATCGTGTCACTCATCATCACGCTGCTCCTGATGGCAGCCCTGATCAGTATCTCCTGGGTCATGACTGCGCCCCTGCATCGACTCGCGGAGAAGACGCGTGAACTCGCCAGGAGGGAACTGCTCGACCCGGAGGAAGTGAACAGGATCATCGAACTGGCGAAGGAGCCGGAAGAGGTCGCGACGCTGGCACTGGCCCTCGAACAGGCTCTGAACGCGCTGGTCAACGTGAAACGATCGCTCCATGGGATCGTGGAGTCGATGGAGGGGGGTGTGGTGGCGCTCGACGAAAAGGGAGAGGTTCTGCAGATAAACACGGCAGCCCGACGGATAATGGGCCTCGAGGGGAACATGATCGGACGGACAATCGGTCAGATCATCCCGTCACCTGATGAGAACCAGCCCTTCATTGCGATCCTGAATGAGCTGTTGGTCGAGCACATCACCTTCGGAAGGACCCGTGAGATCGATTTCAGAAATGGACGGGGTGAGATCGTCCAGCTGGGAGTGGCCACCAGTCTGGTACCCGACCAGTCGGGCGGGATCCTCAATGCCATCGTGGTCATCATCGATCTGAGTGAACTCGTCGAACTGAAGGAGCGGCTCCGGAGGGCGGATCGGATGAGTTCCCTCGGGAACATGGCCACCAAGGTGGCCCATGAGATCCGGAACCCGCTCGGTTCGGTCAAGGGACTCGGACAGCTCGCCCTCGAATCACTCGAGGAGGGGAGCGAGACATACCAGTACCTCGATCGAATCGTCCGCGAGGTCGACCGGCTCAGCAGTATCGTGGAGGAACTGCTCGATTATTCTCAGCGTCGTCCCCTCACTCTCGAATCGGTTCAGGTCAACGATCTCGTAAAGGAAGGTCTCGAGATGACCCGGTTCCGCCTCGGCGAGAGTGGACCGACCATCCTCCAGGAGCTCGACCTGGACCTGAAGCCCATACGCATGGACCGGAACCGGCTCCTGCAGGCCTTCCACAACATCGTCGTGAACGCGCTCCAGGCGATCGGAACAGATGGCGCGGTTACGGTCGCCACCTACAAGGAGGCACGGGCCGGAGGCGATCGGGTGGTGATCGAGATCGCCGACAATGGACCCGGCATCCCGTCAGACGTCATGGAGCACATCTTCGATCCCTTCTACACCACCAAGGAGAACGGATCGGGTCTCGGCCTGAGCATCGCCCACACCATCGTGAACGAGCACCAGGGACAGCTGGAGGTGGATAGCAAACCGGGGCAGGGCACAACCTTCCGGATCGTGTTCCGGGATTATCGTGTCAGTGAGGGTAACTCCCGATGACACGGATCCTGGTCCTCGATGATGAAGAGAACATCAGGTTCTTCTTCACCGAGGCGCTGAAGAAGGAAGGATACGAGGTAAGGACCGTCGGGAAGGGGGATCGAGCCCTCGAACTGTTCCGGGAAGAGGATTTCGATGTCGCGGTCGTGGACCTGAAACTGCCCGACGCGGACGGCATGGAGATCATGAAGAGTTTCCGGGAGCAGCGGCCCGAGGTGCCGGTGATAATCATCACTGCTCATGGCAACAAACAGGTCGCCCACCAGGCCCTGAGTGAGGGCGCGTACGACTATTTCAGCAAACCGTTCGATCTGACGGATATGCGGGTGGTCATCCGGCGGGCCGCCGAAAACGCTCGACTGGTACGTGAGGTGGAGGAATTGCGCCGGCAGATGGAGGAGGGCCTGAAGGCCGAAGCGCCCCGCTTCATCGGTGAAAGCACCGTGATGAGGGTGGTCCGGGAAACGATCTCGACAGTCGCGGATTCTGATGTGACCTGCCTCATCCTGGGAGAGTCGGGCACCGGGAAGGAACTGGTGGCCGAACTGATCCATCTGCAGAGCAATCGGGCGAAGGGGCCCTTCATCACTCTCAACTGCGCTGCCATCCCGGACACACTCATCGAGACCGAGATGTTCGGTTACGAGAAGGGGGCCTTCACCGGGGCGGCTCAGCGTACGACGGGCAAATTCGAACAGGCTGACGGCGGGACCCTCTTCCTGGATGAGATCGGGGACATGACCCCCATGGTGCAGACCAAGCTCCTGCGGGTTATCGAAACCGGTGAGTTCCACCGGGTCGGCGGCGCCAGCACTGTTCGCGTGAACGTCAGGCTGCTGGCCGCGACGAACAAGGACCTCAAGGAGGCGATCGCTTCCGGCAGTTTCCGGGAGGACCTCTTCTACCGGGTGAACGTTGTGAGCCTGCCCCTGCCTCCTCTCAGGAACCGACCCGAGGACATCCCGATCCTGGTGACCTCGTTCCTGACGCGCTTCAATGAGAAATTCGGGAAGGCGATCACCGGAGTGGATGAAGAGGTGATGGCGAGGTTCCTCGAATACCCCTGGCCGGGGAATGTCCGGGAACTTCAGAACGCGCTGCAGCGGGCCGTGGTCCTCGAACGGAGCGACATCATCACCTTCGCGGCGGTTCCTCCCGAGATGATCGGTGGAACACCGTCCACCTCGACCCTCTCCCTGGACGAATTGGCGGGTCAGTCGCTCCCCGATGCCCTGAAACAGGTGCGCTCCCGGTTCGAACGGGTTCTCATAGAGGAAGCGCTGGAGCGATCGGGCGGCAACAAGAGCGAGGCGGCACGGTTGCTCAGGATCAGTCGCGTCAACCTCCATCAGAAGATCAACGAGTACGCGATCGGGAACGGAACCTCATCGCGGAAGTGATAAGCCGCCTTAACAGTCTGAGAACACCTGTTAAGGATGGTTAACAGGATGTAGTACGATCTGGTAGATGGACAATGCGGACAAAGACCGGGCAAATCGTGTAACTACTTACTTCAAAGGTGGTTACACGTAATTGCCTGATTGCCGGATAACTCTGGCATGACATTTGCACTAACTTGGGGGGTGCCTGTAGATGGCCCGGTTCTATGAATACAAAGTGATCTCCTCAGACGGGAGTGTTGTCACCGGGGAATCACAGGCAGAAAGCGTGAAGGTAGTCTACGACCAGCTCGTCTCACACGGTTACTCGGTTGTCAGTGTCGAACCGAAAAGAAAGTCTGGATTCAAGTTCGACCTGAGTTTTTTCGACCGGCTTTTCCAGAAACCGATCAAAGATGATGACCTGGCGACCTTCACCACGCTCTTTGGCACAATGCTCAAGGCTGGCGTCCCGCTGACCGAAGGATTGGACGTCATCATCGCCCAGACCGAGAACGATCGGTTCAAGATGATACTGGGCGAGGTGAAACGGCACATCCAGGCAGGTGAGCAGCTGAGTGAAGCGTTTGGCCGGTATCCGAAGGTGTTCGGACCGCTCTTCCTCGCCCTGGTAACGGTTGGCGAGATCGGAGGGGGGCTTCCGGAGAACCTGCTGTACCTGGCCGGGATCCTGGAGTCGCAGAAGGAACTCAACCAGAAGATCAAGAACGCGATGGTCTACCCCTCGATCATGGCCGGGGTAGCGGTGATCATCGTCAGCTTCCTGCTGACCTTCATCATCCCCCAGTTCGTGGAGATCTTCACCGACGCGGGGGTCGATCTGCCGGGGCTCACCCTGGCGCTCCTGTGGGCGAGCGGATTCATGAAGGGGTACTGGTTCTTCATCCTGCCCGGCGTCATTCTCGCCATCGTGGGGCTCAAGAGCCTCGTCAGGTCGGATCGGGGGGAGTATTACTGGCACATGCTCCAGTTGAGACTGCCACTGGCGGGAGACCTGGTCCGGAAGCTGAATATTGCCCGGTTCTCCAGGACCTACGGTTCGCTGCTGTCACGGGGTGTTCCACTGGTCGAAATCCTGAGGGTCCAGCAGCAGGTCAAGCAGGGACGTTCCTTTTCGGAACCGCTGGCCGAGAGCAAAGAGATTCCGCCCATGGTGGTACAGATGTTCTCCGTGGGTGAGGAGAGCGGTTCACTCGATGAGATGGCCCTGGAAGTGGCAGAGTTCTACGACCGGGAAGTCGCTCACGAGGTGACCAGGCTCACAACCGTGCTTGAACCGCTGTTGATCATCGCCATGGGACTGATCGTGAGCGGGATGATTCTGGCCTGTCTGCTGCCGATGTTCGACATGATGTCGGTGGCGCGAGCCTGAGAAGCGAAGAGAGGCACAGAACAGAAGAGAAGGGATGAGGTTCATCCGCA
>JALGWK010000439.1 GCA_025774205.1 bacterium | reverse complement strand
GAACGGTAACCCGACGCCGATGGAGATCCCCTACATCCCTGACCGTCAGATCAGCAGCAACGACATGCCTCTACCGGTCGAGCCGGGTGAATGGCACTTCCGTCAGGCTGTCGAGTACTCGATGACCGCCAACATGGCGATCCTCGACTACGCTTCACGGAACAGGGATCACCTCCTTTTCAACATCTGGCGTATGGGGATGAGCTCGATCGAGCGCGGAAACCGTGACAACTGGACGGTCCTGCCGAAGTGGATAGACGCTGAGAACGAGGCGCGAAGAGGTCGAGACAGGGCCGCATGGGATGCTGGTCTGCACGATCCTGCAAAGAAAGATGCCCGTGGTTATGTCATCCCGGCCGATCAGCCTGACTTCCCGACCGCGACCACGTTCGTGAATGTGCTGATGAAGAACGGGATCGACGTGCACCGGGCCACCCGTGAGTTCAGTGTGAACGGTCAGCAGTACCCGGCTGGATCCCTTGTAGTGAAAACCGCTCAGGCATTCCGGCCGCATATCCTGGACATGTTCGAACCTCAGAACCACCCGAACGACTTCGCCTATCCGGGAGCACCACCAACAGCGCCGTATGACAATGCCGGCTGGACCCTTGCCTTCCAGATGGGAGTCGAGTTCGACCGGGTCCTCGATGACTTCGACGGCCCCTTCGAGATGATCGACTGGCTGGCAGAGATGCCTGCTGGTGAAGTGACCGGGCCTGCGAATGCCGCCGGGTACCTTCTGAGTCACAGCGTGAATAACTCAGTCATCGCAC
Organism: bacterium; assembly: GCA_025774205.1. Taxonomy (GTDB): domain Bacteria; phylum Blakebacterota; class Blakebacteria; order Blakebacterales; family Blakebacteraceae; genus Blakebacterum. The sequence continues at coordinate 1,269 of JALGWK010000439.1, read as the reverse complement.
TCAACCGCCTGCTGGCTGCCGGTCATGATGTCTGGTGGCTGACAGCACCCTTTTCGATCGGCAGCACCACCGGTGGAGGTGGCTATCCCGCCGGCACCTACTACATCCCGGCAGGCTCCGGGGTACTTCCAATGCTCGAGGAGATGACGACTGAGTTCGGACTCGACTTCACCGGTCTCCAGAACGCTGTCACCGCTTCCGGTCGCTCCCTGCAGCTCAGACCGGTCAGGATCGGGTTGTGGGACAGTTACGGTGGATCGATGTCTTCCGGGTGGGTCAGGTTCATGCTCGATGAGTTCGAGTTCGATTACCGGCTCGTCTTCCCGCAGGAACTGGACTCTGGTGATCTGAACGACTCCTTTGATGTATTGATTTTCCCCGATGGTTCCATGCCACGTGTGACGACTGGTGGTCAGAGCGGTTACGGCGCCAGGCGTCCAGGCGGTGGCACTTCCTCGATCCCTGAGGAATACCAGGACAGGACCGGATCGATCACCGTGGACGCAACGATCCCGCAGATACGGGAGTTCATCGAGAACGGTGGAACCGTGATAACCGAGGGCAGCGCCACCGCGCTCGGCAACCATCTCGGCCTGCCGATCGAGAACCACCTGGTAGATCAAAGTGAAGGAAGAGCCGGGCAGTCCCTGGGCTCCCAGCAATACTATGTGCCGGGATCGATCCTCGACCTGAAGCTGGGCCATAGCACTCCGCTGACCCATGGAATGGGTGACAGAGTCGATGTCGTATTCAGCCGCAGTCCGGTCTTCAGGCTGGGAGCAGATGCCGAACAGCAGGGAGTCACGCGCATCGGCTGGTTCGACTCACCAGAACCCCTACGCAGCGGCTGGGCCTGGGGCCAGGAATACCTTGAGAACGGAACGGCCCTGATAGAGGCTGCGATCGGGGATGGCAAGCTCTTCCTCTTCGGTCCGAGGGTCACATTCAGGGCGCAGCCGCATGGGACGTTCCCACTGGTCTTCAATGCCATATACTATGGCACAGCGCAGGAACGGCGGATCAGGTAGGTAGTTCGTAACAGCAGTTACAGAGGTATATCAACATATCGTGCCGGGGTGGCGGAACTGGTAGACGCCGGGGACTTAAAATCCCCTGCCCCTTGGGGCGTGCGAGTTCAAGTCTCGCCCCCGGCACCAATGTTTATGCGGGTTTACGGCGGATGGGCTCTCTTCCCAAAGAGGGCCCATTTACTATTTGGGGCCTAAATGGGGCCTGGAATTCTGAAGTGACGGCTCGAATATGCGTGAT
>JALGWK010000080.1 GCA_025774205.1 bacterium | reverse complement strand
CGTCACCTGGCACGGGAACATCCGGTCGAGGCGGACATCGTGATCAGCGTCCCCGACTCCTCCAACACCGCCACGCTCGGATACGCGCAGGAATCGGGCATCAGGTTCGAACTCGGCCTCATCAGGAACCACTACGTCGGCCGGACCTTCATCCAGCCGGGCCAGGAACGGCGCGACCACGACGTCAGGGTGAAGTTCAATCCGGTGGAGGGCGTGCTCCGTGACCGGCGAGTGGTGGTGGTCGACGATTCGATCGTCCGCGGCACCACCAGCAGGAAACTGATCGGCATGATCCGGTCAGCGGGCGCGAAAGAGGTCCACGTCCGCATCACCTGTCCCCCCGTGGCTTGGCCCTGTTTCTACGGTGTCGACATCCCCAGCCGGAAGGAACTGATCGCTGCACGGATGAGCGTCGAGGAGATCCGCGAACATATCGGGGCCGACACGATCGGCTTCCTCAGCCTGGAAGGCATGCTGGCGGCCGTCGAGCGGGAGGGACCGATGTGTCACGCCTGCTACAGCGGAGAGTACCCGATACCGCCCGACGAGAAGATCTTCAAGGATTCACTGGAACTGTAACCGCCGGGGCTGGTACACTCCGGTTCCCCCTGAAGCACCCCCCTGCGAAGAACTGACCGATACGCCCCCCGCTGCCGGTGTGTTCACAGGAGGGAGGGGCGCGGATATGATGGCGGTCACCAGAACGGCTTCGGTGATGGGAATCGATGGCTTCATGGTCCGGATCGAGGTGGATATCACCCAGGGCCTGCCGGCGTTCATCATGGTTGGCCTGGCCGAGGGGGCGGTCAGGGAGAGTCGCATCAGGGTCTCCTCGGCGATCAGGAACGCCGGCTATGTCCTCCCCCTGCGCAAGATGGTGGCCAACCTGGCCCCGGCCGATATTCGCAAGGAGGGGAGCGCCTTCGATCTTCCCCTCGCCGTGGCGATCCTCGGATCGCTGGGACACATCAGCCAGGAGCGGTTCGAGAGCTGGGCCCTGGCCGGAGAACTGAGTCTCGACGGCGACCTGAGGAGTGTGCCCGGCACGTTTCCCATGGCGCTGGCCTGTCGGGAAATCGGGCTGGAGGGCCTGATCGTTCCCCGCGGGAATCTGGCCGAGGCATCCCTGGTGAGCGGGCTCGAGGTGCGGAGCGCGACGACCATCCGGGAAGCCGCGGAGTTCATGAACGGAACCGGAGATCTCCCCGTTTCCGAACCCGTCAGGCGTCATGACGGTATCCCTATCGGCCCCGACCTGGACGATATCTCAGGTCAGCAGGCCGCCAGGAGGGCGCTGGAGATCGCTGCCGCCGGAGGACACAGTTTCCTGCTTTCCGGACCCCCCGGGGCCGGCAAGAGCATGCTGGTGAAACGGCTCCCCTCGATCCTGCCGCCGCTGACCGAACAGGAGAGCCTGGAGACGACCAAGATCTGGAGTGTGGCGGGACTGATCGACACGGCCTCACCCCTGAAAGAGCGACCTCCCTTCAGAGCGCCCCACCACACTATCACCACGGCCGCTCTCGCCGGAGGGGGGAGCGTACCCCGCCCGGGAGAGATCAGCCTGGCCCATAACGGGGTGCTCTTCCTGGATGAACTGCCGGAGTTCCCGGGTAGGGTACTCAATGTCCTGCGGCAACCGCTGGAAGAGGGGAGTATCCTGCTGGTCAGGAGCGCCAGGTCGTTCCTCTTCCCCTCCCGTTTCCTCCTGGCGGCCGCCATGAATCCGTGTCCCTGCGGCTTCCGTGGCCATCCGGGTCGCCCCTGCATCTGCACCGACCTGCAGGTACGTCGATACCGTGGCCGGGTATCGGGCCCGCTCCTCGACCGCATCGACCTCCATATCGAGGTGCCACCGGTTGAGGTCGAAGCGCTGGAGCGGGGCGGGGGGGAACCATCGGCCGCGGTCGCCCGGCGGGTCGCTGAGGCCAGAGCGCGCGCCCGGGATCGGTTCCGCCGGCATGTACCCGCACCTGAACCGGCCAGTCCCGTCAACGCCTCCCTGACCTCCGCCCAGCTCAGGAGACTCCCGCCACCTGCGGAGGAGGCGCGGATACTCATGGCCCGGGCAGTCCGGGGCTACAACCTTACCGCCAGAACGTACCACCGGCTCTACAAAGTCGCCTGGACCATCGCCGACCTGGAGGGTGACGACTCGATCGGGCCCGATCATGTCAGTGAAGCGTTGCACTATCGGACAGGCGAGAGGATGAGCCCCTCTGTCCACCTGACGTGAAAGAGGATATATTCAGGAACCATGCTACACTCCCTGCAGGTGCATGAATTCGCGGTCATCGAGGACGCCGAGCTCGTCCTCGCTCCCTCGCTCACGGTACTGACCGGTGAGACAGGAGCGGGCAAGTCGGTTCTGATCGGCGCCCTGCAGCTTCTGCTGGGTGACCGTGCCTCGAGTGACCAGGTCCGGAGCGGCGCCCCGCGGGCGTCGATCCGGGGCACCTTCACCATCCCCTCTGTCCATCCGGTCAGAGCACTTCTCGATGACCGGGGCATTCCCCTCGACGATGGCCACCTCATCATCCGTCGGGAGGTGACCAGTGAGGGGCGGAGCCGCGCCTGGATGAACGACACCTCCGTGACGGTTGGAACGCTCAGGGAAATCGGGCAGGAACTCGTGGACCTCCACGGGCAACATGAACATCAGTCACTCCTCCGTCCTTCGAATCATCTCCTCCTGCTCGACGCCTTCGCCGGCCTCGAAGGGGATCGCGAGGAGTATGCCGGACTGCTCGACGAGTACCGGAGCGTGCAGGCCCGGCTCGAGAACATCAGGGCGCGTGAATCGGAGATCGGCGAACGAAGGGAACTGTGGCGATTCCAGCTTGAGGAGATCGATAGTGTCGATCCCCTCGAAAATGAGGAGGAGGACCTCGAACGGGAGACACGGATCCTGGAGGGGGCCGAGGCGATCATGAGCGGCCTCTCCGCGTACCTCACCTCACTCTCGGAGGGTGAGACACCGCTGCTCGGCCATCTGCAGCGTCATCGGGGCGAACTCGAGACCCTCTCAGCCATTGATCCCGGGCTACGTGAGAGCGTTGAACTCCTCGATGAAGCGCTGCTCTCCCTGACCGAGTCAACCCTTACCGCTCAGCGCTACCTGGACGGATTCGAATACGATGAGGAGCGGCTCGCGGACGCCAGGGAACGGCTGACTGAACTCATCCAGCTGGCGAAGAAATACGGCGGATCGTATCAGGCCATGCTGCATCGCCGGGAAGAGCTGCGCCAATCGCTCGGAGAACAGACGCGGCAGGAGGAGGAGACCGTCGCCCTGGCTGAACGGGCAGAGGACCTGAGGGACCGGGTGGCGTCTGCCGCGCTGTCACTCCACGAGCGGCGGGGAGCGGTGACCGATGACCTGCATCGCCGGGTGGAGGCGGAGCTCGACTACCTGGCCATGTCGGAGGCCCGCTTCGAGGTAGCGGTCGAACTGCGGGAGAACCCCGGGGGAGTAATCGTCCTGCCCGACGGCGTCAGGTGTGACGCCGGACCGTATGGGATCGACCGGGTCGAATTCAGGCTGGGAACGAATCCCGGCAGTCCGGTCCTGCCCCTGCACAAGGTTGCCTCGGGCGGGGAGATCAGCAGAATAATGCTTGCGCTGAAGAGTGTCTTCGGCGAGGCTTCCCATGTTCCGACCCTGGTATTCGACGAGATCGACAGCGGGATCGGAGGCACGACCGCCGATCGGATCGGGGATCGTCTGGAAGCTCTGGCGGCTGAACGGCAGCTGGTCGTCATCACCCATCTGCCCCAGATCGCCCGCCGGGGAAGCCATCATCTGCTGGTCGAGAAAACAGTCGAGGAAGATGTAACCCGGGTCAGCATCCATCAGCTGCAGGGTGAAGAGAGAACGAAGGCGATCGCGGTACTGATGAGCGGTGAGGCGGAGAGTGACGCGGTTCTCGAGCACGCCCGCGAACTGCTGCAGGACACCGGGAGGGTGGACGACGGATCATGAAAGACGCCCTGGGAGAGACCCGCGACATGCTTCGAGGCACCGATGAGAGCCGTCAACGCCGGCAGGATCTCATCGAGAAGGAGCGGATCTGGACCCTGGCCAACCTGCTCTCCATTTCCAGACTGCTGCTCATCCCGTTCATAGTGCTCTGCCTGACGGCGAACACCCCCGGTTACAACCGCCTGGCCCTCCTGCTGCTCCTCCTGGCTGCCTTCACCGATTATCTGGACGGCGTAGCAGCGCGCCGGCGGAACGAGATCAGCCAGCTGGGGAAGATCCTCGATCCGGTCGCCGACAAGCTCTTCCTCGGCGTGCTCGGCCTGGTGCTCGTGCTCCTGAGGGAACTGCCGGTCTGGTTCGTGGCCCTGTTCGTTGTCAGGGACCTCCTGATCCTGACGGCGGCCTATCTGCTTTTCCTGAACCGCGATATCGTGCTGACCAGCAACTGGATGGGCAAGATCACGACCTTTGTTCTGCTCATGACCCTCGTGGTGTACACCATCAGCTGGCAGGTCGCCGAAATGCCACTCGTCTATCTGGGCGGGGGTCTGGTGATCGTCAGCGGGATCATCTATGCGCGTAAATTCCTCAGGATCCTGCGGAACCTCAAACGCCCTGCCACAGCCCCGGAATCCCGGGAGGACACTGCCGGGTGAATGACTGATCATGGACCCGGGGAGCATCCTGAAATCGATTCCCCGGCGCATGGGGGTCTACTTCCTGAAGGATGCCCGGCATCACATTATCTACATCGGCAAGGCGGTCGATCTCAGGTCCCGGATTCGCTCGCACCTGACCCCCGGCGCGACCTCCCCGAAGGCCGGCCGTCTCGCGGCCAGGACGAGGAGCGTCGACTACATCCCGTGTGAGACCGAGGTCGAAGCGCTCATCCTCGAGCAGAACCTCATCAAGGAACACCGGCCCCGTTACAACGTTGACCTGAAGGATGACAAGCGGTACCCCTTCCTGAAGCTCTCCCGGGAGCCCTTTCCGAGGCTGTTCAAGACACGGGAGGTCGATGACGACGGTGCGATGTACTTCGGCCCCTATACGAGTGTGGCCGCCATGGAGGGAATGCTGGAATCGATCCTCTCGATATTTCCCCTTCGCACCTGCTCGTTCGACATCCCCTTCACGGATCCCGAGGCCAGGGAATGTCTGGAGTACCACATAGGTCGCTGCGGAGCGCCCTGCACGGGGCGCATGGACCGGGAGGCGTACAGCCGGATGGTCGAGGAGGTCACTCTCTTCCTGCGCGGGCATACCGGCACGCTGCTGGAGCAGATGGAAGAGGAGATGCAGAGTGCCGCAGCGGCCAGACAGTACGAACACGCGCAGGTCCTCAGGGATCGCATCACTGCGATACGGCAGGCCACCCAGCGGCAGCGGGTTGTCTCGGAGAAACGGGTCGATTTTGACGTGGTTACCCATTCCTCGGAGGGAAGGGATGGGATCGGGGTGGTCTACCAGGTCCGGGAGGGCACCCTCCTGCGTCGGGACAGCTATTCGCTGGTCCTGCCCACTGATGCTGATGATGGAGACATACTCTCAGGTCTCCTGATGCGTCACTACCTTCGCGCCAGTCATCTGCCTCCGGTAGTGTATCTCCCGTTCCAGCCGCCCGACCGCGAACTGGTGGAGGAGGCGCTGAAAGGGAGACGGGGAAGTCGGGTTCAGCTCCGACTGGGACGCTCGGGCGCCCCGGCCGAAGTCCTCGAGATGGCTGCCACCGATGCCCGGCTCAGATTGCACGAGCTGGCGGCCAGGCGGGCCTCACAGAGCGATTACGTCCCGAAGGGGACGGTACTCCTCCAGCAGGAACTCGATCTGCCCCGGCCGCCCGTCCGGATCGACGCGATCGACGTGAGCCATCTGCAGGGGAGTGACGCCGTGGGGGCTCTGGTCACCTTCCGTCGTGGTGAACCGATGAAGAAGAACTACCGCCGATTCCGCCTGAAGACGGCTTCCGGCGGAGATGATCCGGCGGGGATCGCGGAGGTGGTGGAACGGCATTACCGGAGGCTCCTGAAGGAGGAGGGGGTGGAGGCTGTGCCCGACCTGCTGCTCATCGACGGCGGCACGACTCAGCTCGAAGCAGCGGTGCGGGTGCTCGACGCCCTCGGCCTCGACCGGCAGCTCCTGCCCGTCATCGGGCTGGCGAAACGGCTCGAGGAGATCCATCTGCCCGACACCGAGGATGCTGTCGGTCTCTCCCGCGGTTCAGCCGCCCTGCGACTGCTGCAGCGGGTACGGGACGAGGTCCACCGATTCGTGATCGGGTACCACCGAACCCGACGGGGCGGTAGAGTACGGGCCACCCTGCTGACCGAGGTGAGCGGGGTAGGGGAGGATCGGGCGAGAAGACTGCTCGAACATTTCGGCAGCGTTACCCGCATGCTGCAGTCGGGAGAGGAAGCGATCGCCAGACTCGACGGATTCGGGCCGGTGCTGGCCCGGAGGATCGTGGACGCCATGGGCGGCGGGAGGGATTGATGGAATCCGATCACGCTGTCCTGATGACCCGCTTCATCGATCACCTGACCGTGGAACGGGATCTGTCACCCAATACAGTCGACGCTTACCGGCGGGACCTGGAGAAGTTCAGGCTCTTTCTGGACGATCGGGATCTTGAGGCAGCCGATGTGAAGCGTGTCGACGTGGAGGCGTTCATCGGATCCCTGCGGACCGCCGGGGGGCTGAGTGCCAGGAGCACGGTCAGGGCTCTCTCGGCGCTCCGCACCTTCTACCGTTTCCTCCGCACCGAAGGGTACTGCGAGGTGGATCCGGCGGCCCGGGTGGAGCGGCCGGTATTGTGGAAGAAGCTCCCGGTGGTTCTCGATTTCTTTGAGATTGAGGATCTCCTGGCTGCCCCTGACATGACCACGAGGAACTCATCAGGGTCCACGGCAAGGGCAGGAAGGACAGACTGGTGCCCCTGGGCGCCGTGGCGCTCGACTATATCGGGAGATACCGGGGCGCGCCCCGCCGCAGACTGCTGAAAGACGAGACGATCACCGATGTTCTCTTCCTCAATTTCCGGGGGGAACCGATGAGCCGGATGGGTTTCTGGAAGATATTCAGGAAACACCTGGTCACAGCCGGGATCGTCAAGAAATGCACCCCCCACACCCTGCGACATTCCTTCGCGACCCATCTGCTGGAGGGAGGCGCCGACCTCCGCGCCGTACAGGAAATGCTCGGCCATGCCGACATCTCCACCACCCAGATCTACACCCGGGTTGACCGCACCTACCTGAAGGACGTCCACCGGACGTACCACCCGCGGAGTTGAATCGTGACGGT
>JALGWK010000438.1 GCA_025774205.1 bacterium | reverse complement strand
GGAACCGGATCCTGAACTGGAAGATGCCGCGTTCGGCCGTGCGGATGTGGAACCAGGAGAGTTCAGGTGAAAGGATGCCATCCGGTTTCGGCAGCCCCCCTTCCCGGATGGCCTTTGCGATCGCGCCCGAACCGGCCGTGCCCCCTTTCTCCTCGTCCACGACCAGATGCACCTGCACCCTGCCCTGCAGGTCATCTTTCCGCTCCGCCAGTCGCGCGGCGGCCCACATGAGAGCCGCGTCACCACCCTTCATGTCGAACGAGCCCCGGCCGTGCAGCCTGCCCTCGGCGACCACCGCCTCGAAGGGAGGATGTTCCCACTCTTCATCTTCAGGCACGGGAACGATATCGAGGTGGCCGTTCATCACGTAGAGGGGACCCTCCGATGAGCCGGCCGTGGCGATCACGTTCGGTCGACCGGCCTCCGCTTCCAGGGTCTCCACTTCAAGTCCGGCTTCCCGCAGCCACCCGGCGGCATAGGCCGAGACCTCCGCTTCGCCTCCCGTCACGCTGGGAATCCGGATCATCTCCCGGGCCAGCTCCAGGAGTTCAGCCGGGGTATCGAAATCGGGCGGTGGAGTGTCGGTCGCGCTGCGGTAGCTCTCATTGCCGGCTGAAAAGGTCATCTCTGTATCTCCGATCGGGGGCGGTAGTCGATGACAGGCCTGGTACCCGGCATGATGGTAGCCGCCGGAACACAGTTCAAGTGTTGAAATGTGACGCCGCTCCGCTACACTCCTGACATCTTCGGACTCGAAACAGGAAAGGTGCTCTCGTGGCGGAGCTGGTGAACCTGCCGCTCTGGATCGTGATCGTCCTGCTGGCGCTGGCCGTCCTCGCCATCGTGGACCATCTCCTTCTGCCCGGAGTTCGCTGGTTCGTCCGCCGACGGGTCAACCGCGTTGTCGAGGAACTGAACACCCGCCTGCGCCTGAAGATCAAACCGTTCAAACTGACAAAGCGGCAGGTCCTGGTCGACCGCCTGGCATTCGATCCCGAAGTCCTGAAGGCGGTCGAGGCCACAGCCCTGGAGGAGAACATCCCCCGCGATGTGGTGATGGCGCGGGTACACACCTGGGCGAAGGAGATCGTTCCGGCCTTCAACGCCTACTTCTATTTCCGGATCGGCTGCTGGGTAGCGCAGAAGCTGGCCTGTTCCCTCTTCCGGGTCAGGCTTGGATATATCGATGATGACGGTCACGCCGGGGTGCCGGCCGATTCGAGCGTGGTTTTCCTGATGAACCACCGCAGCAACATGGACTATATCCTGATCGCCTTCCTGGCCGCTTCCCGCACGGCGCTGAGTTACGCGGTGGGAGAGTGGGCTCGGATCTGGCCGCTGCAGAGTCTCATCCGGACAATGGGCGCCTACTTCATCCGGCGCCGGTCGGGGGATCAGCTCTACCGGAAGGTCCTCGAACGCTACGTCCATATGGCCACCCAGGCCGGTGTCGTCCAGGCGGTCTACCCCGAAGGCGGCCTGAGTCGGCACGGATACCTCATGACGCCGAAGCTGGGACTACTCAGCTACATGGTCCGCTCCTTCGATCCCGAAGGTGAGCGGGACCTGGTTTTCATCCCGGTCGGTGTCAACTACGACCGGGTTCTGGAGGACCGGAGCCTGATCCTCGAGGGACAACCGGAACACGTCAGCCGGGGGCTCTTCCACACAGCTCTCATGCTGTCGAGGTTCGCCCTCCGCAATGTGTGGCTGATGTTCCGGGGCCGCTGGCACCGTTTCGGATACGCCTGCGTCAATTTCGGATCGCCCATCTCCATGCGGGAACTCCACCGGCACAGCGGGCTCGACTTCCGGAATCTGGAGAAGGAGGAACTCTTCAAGGAAGTCGAGTCACTCGGCGCCCACCTCATGGAGAAGATCGGAGAGAAGACCCTCAGCGAACTGGAGATCAAGACAGAAGCCCACGAACTCATGACTGAGCTGGAGGCAGCAGGGGCCCATATCTACATCCCCCGGAGTGATCGTGACTACGCCTTCACGGTGGGTCTGAGGATGCTCACCCTCCGCCACATCGTTGAGGAGTCGGACGGTATCTATCGCACCCGGGAAGAGGACCTCGCGATCCTCGAATACTATGCCGCTTCGATCGCCCATCATCTGGAGAAACTGCGGGAGGTGGCCCGCTGATCGGGTCATCACGCACCAGGGGGGAGGCGGGAGATCCCCTGGTTGTGATCCTCCATGGTCTCGGACGGACCCGTACCAGCATGCGGCGTATCACCGCCGGGATCCGCGCGGCCGGTTTCAGAACCCACAACTGGCGCTACCACAGCCGTCTCCACCGACTCGGTGATCACATCGACAACTTCCGGGCGTACCTCGGGGATATCGATAAAAACGAGGCCGCCATCCACTTCGTGGGACACTCATTCGGTTCCCTCGTCATCCGGGGGGCCACCGCGGAATCCCTGCCAGTCGATCCGGGACGGATTGTGATGATCGCGCCCCCGAACAGCGGGGTCGGCATCATCAAGCGGTTCGACGGAGCGCTACCTGCCAGATGGTTCTACGGTCGGCCGGTGCGTGATCTCGGCCAGGGATCGACCCTGCTCGACCAGCTGGGTCTTCCCCGGGCGGAATACGGCATCATTGCCGGTTCGGGCCGATTCCATCTGCTGAATCCCGTCTCCTGGGTCAATACGTTTGCCAGTGAGGATCTCGAGCATGATGGAACGGTCGAGATCGAGAACACCAGGCTGTCCGGCATGCG
>JALGWK010000437.1 GCA_025774205.1 bacterium | reverse complement strand
TACCGAGAGTCCCGTGGTTCCCTGTTCGAGCAGATAGCGGTACCGGCGATTGCTTTCCGCCGCCGTCGAATAACCGGCGTACTGACGCATCGTCCAGAGTCGGCCGCGGTACATATCGGGGTAGATCCCCCGCGTATAGGGAGGCGCTCCCGGTTCACCGAGGGTCTCATCGTGTTCCCGCCCGGAGAGGTGCTCGGGTCCGTACCGCCGTTCGAGCGGGATGCCGCTCGAAGTCTCGAACATCCGGCCTTCAGGCCCCTCCTCCGGCACTATCGGCCCTTCCAGTCGGCGCTGCGTTTCTCGATGAATGCTGTGATCCCTTCGGCCTTGTCCTCACTCTCCATCAGTCTGCCGAACTCCCCGGCTTCGACCTCATAACCTGCTGCATGGTCACCCTGGCTGGCGTCCATCGACCGCTTGATGGCGGCTATCGACAACGGTGCCTTCCCCGCGATGGCCCGGGCCAGATCGGTCGCCTCCTTGAGGGCCGATCCTTCCGGTACGAGACGCTCCACCAGCTTCATCTCCAGCGCCTGTTCTGCGCTGATCATGATCCCGGTCATCAGCAGTTCAGCTGCCTTCCCGTAGCCGAGGAGACGGGTGAACCGCTGGGTGCCCCCGTAACCCGGCAGGATCCCCAGGTTGATCTCCGGTTGGCCGAAGCGAGCGTTCTCGGAAGCGACCCGGATATCGCACGACATGGCCAGTTCACACCCGCCCCCGAGAGCGAAGCCGTTAACCGCGGCGATAACGGCCTTCGGCATCATCTCTATCGTGCGGAACAGGTCCTGCCCCCGGCGGGCGAAGGCCTCCCCTCCCGCCCGATCGAGATCCTGTATCTCGGTAATGTCGGCGCCGGCCACAAACGCCTTCTCTCCGGCACCGGTAATAACCACGGCCCGAACTTCCGGATCACCGGCCAGGTCGTCCATGACCGCTTCCAGGTCATCGAGTGTCTTCATGCTGAGGGCATTCATCACCGCCGGTCGGTTGATCGTGACCAGGGCCACGGGTCCATCACGCTCGACCAGTACCTCTGCCTCAGTCCCGTTCGGCTCTTCACTCATCCGTGTTCCTCCGTGTTCCCTCCGGGCGAATGGCCGGTTCAGTCCTTCATCAGGTTGCGCGCGATAACGATCCGCTGGATCTCACTCGTCCCCTCGTAGATCTCGGTGATCTTGGCGTCCCGCATGTGTCGTTCAACCGGGTACTCCCTGATATAGCCGTAGCCGCCATGGATCTGGACCGCTTCCAGCGCCGCCCTCATGGCCGTCTCACTGGCGAAGAGTTTGCCCATGCTCGACTGCAGGGTGTGACGCATCCCTTCATCGCGCATCCAGGCTGCCCGCTGGACCAGCAGTCTGGCCGCATCAAGCTCCATGGCCATGTCGGCGATCTTCCACTGGATGGCCTGGAAGGCCGCGATCGGTTTGCCGAACTGCACACGTTCGGCGGAATAGGAGAGACTCTCGTCGAGACAGGCCTGGGCGATACCGAGCGCCTGGGCCCCGATCCCGATCCGACCGACATCGAGGGTGGCCATGGCGACCTTGAAACCCTGGCCCTCTTCCCCGATGACATTCTCAACCGGTACGCGGCAATCCTCGAAGACGAGACTGACACAGTCCGAACTGCGGATACCCAGTTTGTCCTCGTGTTTCCCGACGCTGAATCCGGGGGTGCCCTTCTCCACCACGAAGGCGGTGATCCCTCTGCCGCCCGGCTCGTCGGGATCCGATTTCGCATAGGTGACCGTGATGTCACAGGAGTCGCCGCTGGTGATGAACGCCTTGCTGCCGTTCAGAATGTACTCGTTGCCGTCCTTCACGGCGGTCATGGCGAGTGCTCCGGCGTCACTGCCGGCTCCCGGTTCCGTGAGAGAGTACGATCCCAGCCATTCACCGCTGGCGATCTTCTTCAGGTACGTTTCCTTGATGTAATCGCTACCGAAGTGGTAGAGCGGATCGCAACAGAGGCTGTTGTTCACAGACATCACCACGCCGACACCGGCGTCAGCTCTCGATATCTCCTCCATGGCCAGCACGTACGCCAGATTCCCGGT
>JALGWK010000436.1 GCA_025774205.1 bacterium | reverse complement strand
ATCTCTCCGCCGCGTAATGGAGGCGGGGGCGGCGGGCGACGCGGGCCGGGTGGCGACGAGGGAGCCTCAGGCGGATCCACCCGCAAGGTGAAGCTCCTCGAACTGGCGACCGGCGATGAGACTGTCTACGAGGACATCGGAGGATCGGGTTTCTCCGATGACGGCAGGTACTTCATGGTGCGGAAACGGCAGGTGGCCAACGGTGCCGACCACAGCGGCGCTGACCTCATCGTGATCGACCTCTCCACCAGCGTGGCGCAGAACATCGGGAATGTGGCCGAGTATGCCTTCAACGAGCCGGTCTCGATGCTGGCCTATTCCGTGGACGCGGACGGCGGGACGGGCAACGGCGTTTACCTGAGGGATTTTGGGCAGGGCACCCTGCGGCCGCTCGACACGAGCGGGGATCGTTACGCCCGACTCACCTGGGATGAAGAGGGGACCGCCCTGGCGGTCCTTCGGGGTTCGAAACCTGATAGCATGGATCGTCGCCAGAATGTCCTGCTGGCCTGGACCGCGATCGGCGGGCGCCGGGAACAGGCGGTCGTGTACGACCCGAATACGGATGGCTCCTTTCCCGAGGGGATGGTCCTCAGCGAACTGGCGGGACTCCGCTGGAACGAGGGGAGCACGATGCTCTTCACCGGCGTGAAGGAGCAGCGGGAGACCCCGCCGGAGAGTGACGATCCGCAGGCCGATGTGGACGTGTGGCACTGGGCGGACGTCCGGGTGCAGTCGGTCCAGATGCGGCAGGCGAGTCGCGACCGCAATTTCACCTGGGCTGCGGTGGTCCACGTCGATGGCCCCCGGTTCCTGAGGCTTGCCGAGGGGGACATCCGTTCGGTGACCTTTACCGATGACGGTCGCTGGGGGATCGGCCGGAATGAGAAGCCGTATGAGGGCATGATCACCTGGGGCGGTAGCAAGGCCGATTACTACCGGATCGACACCGCCACGGGTGAACAGAGGTTGATGGTCGAGAACCTGGGCCGGGCCATGGGCACTTCCCCCGACGGGAACTGGTACCTCTACCTGAAGGATGAGCATGTGCGGGTCCGGAACATCGAAACGGGCGTGGAGACAGACCTGACCAATCTCTCCGGGATCGATTTCGTGAACCGGCAGGACGATCACCCTTACGAACTGCCGGCCTACGGCGTGGCCGGCTGGTCGGAGAACGGTCGGATGGTGCTGCTGAACCACCGCTTCGACATCTGGGCCCTGCCGCTGCAGGGGGGTGAAGCCGTCAACCTCACCGGCGGGATGGGAGAGCGGGACCAGATCCGGTTCCGCTATGTCCGCCTTGACCGGGAGGCAGAGACGATCGACATCTCGGAACCGATGACCGGATCATCTACACCATGCAGACCTTCGAGCAGTTCCCCGATTACTGGGTGAGCGGACTCGATTTCTCGAATCAACGGCAGATGACAGACGCCAATCCGCAGCAGGCGGAGTACCGGTGGGGCCGCCGGATCCTCGTCGATTTCGATAACTCCCGCGGAGTCCATCTCCAGGCAACACTGACCCTGCCGGCCGGATACCGGGAGGGGCAGCGCTACCCGATGCTGGTCTATCACTACGAGAAGATGTCCCAGCAGCACCACAGCTACTCGATGCCCACCTATGATGACCGGCCGCACATGTCGGAATATGCCAGCGACGGTTACCTGGTTCTTCAGCCCGATATCGTCTACGTGGAGGGGCACCCGGGTGACTCGGCCATGGACTGCGTGGGCAGCGCGGTGCGAAAGGTGATCGAGATGGGCTACGCCGATCCCGACCATATCGGCCTGCAGGGGCACTCATGGGGCGGTTACCAGTCCTCATTCATGGTCACCCAGACCGACCTGTTCGCGGCGGTGGTGACCGGCGCTCCGCCGACCAACCTGGTCTCCTTCTACAACACGCTTTACAAAAGTTCAGGAACGGTGCAGCAGGGGATCATGGAGGTCGGCCAGGTACGCATGGGAACCACTCCCTTCGAGGACTTCGATCTCTATCTCAGCCAGTCGCCGATCCACCACACCGGTAACATCACCACTCCATTCCTCATCCTGCACGGTATCGAGGATGGTTCGGTCGACTGGATGCAGGGGCTCGAGTACTACAACATGGCCAGAAGGCAGGGGAAGAAAGTGATCTTCCTCTCCTACCCCGGTGAAGGACATCATCTCGGTCGGAAAGAGAACCAGATTGACTTCCAGATCCGTATGAAACAGTTCTTTGATCACTATCTGAAGGGGATCTACGCCCCGGCCTGGATGACCGACGGGGTGCCCTTCCTTGAAAAGGGACTGGTGCCGCCGAACTGATCACTGATCTCCGGCATCCCGTTTTCCCCCTGTTTCCCGAAAGTCCCTGCCGGCTTCCGGGTGGACCTCTCTCTCTGAGGATGGAGATGACCATGCCAGTTGAAAGCATCGCCGCGGCGTATCGTCCGCGATTCCGATTCCTGCTCCTTTGCCTGCTGATCGTCACCCTGGGTATGTACCCGCCCCCGGAGATTGCGGCGCAGAGCCCGGATGACCTGTCCCCGGTCATGTTCGAGGCCTTGACCTGGCGCCATATCGGCCCGGTGGGCAACCGGGTCAGCGCGGTGACCGGCATTCCCGGAGACCCGAACATCTACTATTTCGGGGCCGCCTCTGGTGGTGTCTTCAAGTCGGTGGACGGCGGGATCCACTGGACCCCGATCTTCGATGATCAACCGGCCGCCTCGATCGGCGCGCTGGCCATCGCTCCCTCCGATCCGAACGTGGTCTGGGCCGGTACGGGTGAGACCTTCATCCGCAGCAACGTCTCCATCGGCAACGGCATCTATCGGTCTACCGACGCCGGGGAGAACTGGGAACACATGGGGCTGGAAATGACCGGTCGGATCGGCCGCATCATCATTCATCCCGATGATCCCGACCTGGTTTACGCCGCCGCCATGGGCAGCTGCTACGGCCCCCAGCAGGAACGGGGGGTCTACCGGACGACCGACGGAGGTGACTCTTCGCCGGTATGTGGCAGATGCAGATCTGGACCTGGGGTCGGGAGAGCGGGGGGCCGGGGAGCGGCCTCTGGATGTCGAGGGATGGCGGCGACACCTGGACGGAACTCACCGGCAGCGGGCTGCCGCGGGAACCGTGGGGGAAAGTCGGACTCACCATCTCACCCGATGATCCCGACCGGATCTATGCCCTCATCGAGACCAGCAGCAACGAAGAATTCGCGCCCTACGACCGTTTCCAGGGAGTACTCTGGAGGTCCGACGACGGCGGCGACAGTTGGCAGATGGTCAACAAGGACCACTCCCTCTCCCAGCGGCCCTGCTACTACAACCGGGCCCTGGTCGCGCCCGACGATCGCAATACCATCCACTTCATGTCGACCCGCCACCGGATCTCCTACGACGGAGGTTTCACGACCGAGTCGGGCAGCGCCGGGGGGGACAACCACGACATGTGGATCGATCCCCTGATACCCGACCGGATGATCGTCGGGCATGACGGCGGAGTGAGCATCTCAACCACGCGCGGAGAGAGCTGGTGGCGTCCCCGTCTGCCGATCGCCCAGATGTACCATGTCACGACCGATACCAATGTGCCCTACTTCGTGATGGGCAACCGCCAGGATGGCGGCTCCAACCGGGGACCGAGCAATTCCCTGACCGGGGGCGACATCCCGATCGGGGCCTGGCACTCGGTGGGAGGGTGCGAATCGGGCTGGGCGATCCCCGATCCGGTCGACCCGAACATCATCTGGTCAGGGTGCTACGAGGGCATCCTCGACCGCCATGATCTGCGCACCGGGCACAGCCGGACCGTCAGTGTCTGGCCCGACAACCCGGAGGGGTGGGCGGCGGCCGACCTCAGGTACCGGTTCCAGTGGACCTTTCCTGTCGCCATCTCGCCTCATGACCACGAGCGGGTATACGCCGGCAGCCAGTACGTTCACGTGACCACCGACGGCGGTCAGAGCTGGTCGGTGATCAGTCCCGACCTGACCCTCAATGATGAGAGCCGGATGCAGAAAAGCGGGGGGCTCACCTTCGAGGATGCCAGCCCCACCTACGCCTGCGTTCTCTTCGCCATCGCCGAATCTCCACTGGCGGAAGGGGTGATCTGGGCAGGCTCCAACGATGGACTGGTCCACGTGACACAGGATGGAGGCGCCGCCTGGACCGACGTGACCGGGAACATCCCTGACCTGCCGGAGTGGGGCACGATCAGCAATATCGAACCCTCCCGGTACGAGGCCGGAACCTGCTATATCACGGTCGATCGGCACCAGATGAACGACACCAATCCCTATGTCTACAAGACCACGAACTATGGTCGGCGCTGGCGGTCGATCGGCGACGGGATTCCCACGAGCGTATTCAGTTACGCTCACTGCGTCCGCGAGGACCCGGTCCGTCCCGGTCTCCTCTATCTGGGTACCGAGAACGCGGTCTATGTCTCCTTCGACGACGGCGGCGCCTGGCACGAACTGCAGAGCAACCTGCCACACGCCCCGGTCCACTGGATCACCATCCCGGAGCACTTCAACGACCTGGTGATATCCACCTACGGTCGCGGGTTCTGGATCATGGATGACATCACCGCGCTCCAGCAGCTCGACGACGACGTCCTGCGGGAGGACGCCTGGCTGTTTGCTCCCCGTCAGGCTTACCGGTTCCTGATGACGGCAGGCTCGCAGAGCCAGGCAGAGGATTCAGGCGCCGGTTCAAACCCCCGCTACGGCGCGTCGATCGACTTCTGGCTGAAAGAGGATTCTGAGAACCGGGTGGAGATGGTCATCGTCGACGCCGCGGGCGACACCGTTCGGAAGCTCACGGTTCCCGGCTCAGCCGGGGCCGGCATCAACCGGGTCTGGTGGGACCTCAGGCTGGAGGGTTCAGCCACTCCGAAACTGAGGCTGCCGCCCCTCAGGTACGGACATGTCGACTTCGGTGAGCGTGACTGGCGTCCACTCGGCGAAGGCGGACGTGTCACTCCCCTGGCCGAACCGGGCACCTATACCGTGAGGATGAAGGTCGGCGACCGGGAATTCAGCCAACCGCTGGTGGT
>JALGWK010000435.1 GCA_025774205.1 bacterium | reverse complement strand
TGTCCGAGCGGAGCGATCTCAATGGGAGAGAAGGTCGAGGTCAACGGCTACCTGCGGTACGAACTCAATCAGGAAAAATGCCAGAACTTCTGGAACTCCTGCCTGGGGAGCATGGGGTGCCGGATCTGCGTGGCGTGCTGTCCCTACACCCGCAAGGCGAACTGGCTGCATAAAGCCGCGCTCAACGTGACGGCCAACGATCCCACCAACATCAGCGACCGGATCCTGACCAGCTTCCAGAAGAGCTTCTATCCCGGTCCCGATCCGCTGGAGTACTACATGCCTTCCATGGGCGGGAGCAACGCCTCCTACCGGAAGCCTCCCTGGTGGCTCAGGGCCGAGGACTTCGTGGAGTTCACCCCGGGGATGGAGGTGGGACCATGAGTTTCTTCACCAGCGGCCTCTTCTGGTTCCTCGAGGGCGTACTCTTCTGCATATTCATCCTCGCCGTCAGGGCATGGGCGGAGGATCGTTCGATCCCCATGCCGTACTGGAAGTGGATCTCACTGGGCGCCTGGGTGTTCCTGGCGGGATTCACACTCGCCTTTGTCGGCACAAGTTTCGGGGAGGGTGAACCGGCCGCCGCCATCAGAGGCGGGATCCTCTTCGGGATCATCGTTGTCATTGCCGGCGCCGGATTGTGGCGACTGTTGAAGATGGAAAGCAGTCAGGGTGAAGAGAAGCTCGCGACAGAGACCGAAGAGTAGCCTTCTCCTCTACCTGTTCGTCATCGCTGCCCTCGTCCTGTCAGCGTGGTACGGCAGGACGAGAAGTGCTCCTGACATCCGGCCCCACCTGCAGGAGATCTATCCCGAAGCCGCCTCCTTCACGGTGCTGGAAGGGGTGTATGCAGTACTCGATGAACGGGGTGAAACGCTGGGGTGGGCCGCCAGCGGGAGCGCCAACGGATATGCCGGGCCGCTTCAGCTCCTCGTCGGAATCGACACCACCGGTACCGTATCCGGCACGAGTGTCATCAACCACCGGGAAACACCGGTGTTCTGGCGGATGGTCAGATTCCCCGAATTCTTCTCTGAGATCACCGGTACTCCCTTCGAAAAGATCGACTACAGCTATGAGGATGTGGTCGGAGTCACCGGAGCCACCCGTTCCTCGGACGCCATCGTGGCCAGCGTCCGGCAGGCAGTCGCGAGAGTAGCGGGGGAGCGGTTCGAGGTGACGATCCCGATCCCGATCCCACCCTGGGAATTCGGGTTCTTCGAAATCATGATCATGGTGCTCTTTGCCGGCGCGGTCGCCTCACGCTATCTGAATCGACCGATGAGTCAGGGCTGGCGCTGGATCTCGCAGGTCTTCGCCCTTGTTCTGCTCGGGTTCTGGGAGAATTCGCCGATCACCCTGACCAAGCTCACCGGCTTCCTGGCCGGCTGGTTCCCGGAGGTCCGCACCAATCTGGCGATCTACCTCCTGGTGGGCGGATTCGTCCTGTCGGTCCTCATCTTCGGCCGGAGTCTCTACTGTACCCACCTCTGTCCCTTCGGGGCGATTCAGCGATTCATCAACCTGATCGGCGGGAAGAGTATCCATCTTCCGGTCTGGTCGGTGAAGCTGATGCGCAAAATGCGCGACGTCATCGTCTTCGGCGCGGTGGTAACGGCGCTGGCCATGGCTCAGCCGGGACTCGCCCACTACGAACCGTTCGCGGCGCTCTTTTCGCTGAAAGGAAGCATGCTGCAGTGGTTCCTCCTCCTGATCGTGCTGCTCCTCTCCCTGATCATGGATCGGCCGTGGTGCAATTTCATGTGTCCGATGAGGACGGGTGAATGGGCGCTCCAGGACATCCGGGACAGGGTGGCTCGGACACGGCGGGGGAGCCATGAAAGCCGCGAGAGAGGAGATCAGACATGAGCGCCGGGGCCGGGAGGAGGAAGATCACCGCAAAGGATATGGTGATCGGGATCTTCATCGTGATCACCAGCGGCCTGATACTCGGTATCCTGCTGGAAGGCTTCCTCTCTCTCTGATTACCCTTCTCGTTCCCGCTCCTCTCCGAGTAAAGAGGCTCTGCGCATGAGCGGATTGCTGTAGATCCCTCCCACCAGCGCGAA
>JALGWK010000434.1 GCA_025774205.1 bacterium | reverse complement strand
AGGACCTCAGCCTGGGCGATCGGACTGCACATAGATTCGAATCCCCCGATCCTCACTTTCTCATGATCGTGTAACCCGATGGTCTCTTTCGGCGTGCATCCAACCTTGCAGACCACCGAAACTGTTTCGAATCCGGCACCGGTAAGGACCCCCTCGAGCAGACCCGCTTCGGCGTGGAGTCCTGCGCAGAACGCGATACCCAGTCGCCCGTATCCCATCCTCCGGGAAAAGTCGATGATCTCCTCCAGCCGGGGTTTGATGGGATGTTTCACGTACGGTTTTTGATCCCGGTTGCCATACCCCTCGGCCTCCTGGATCGAAGCCTGCCGGGCGAATTCATGTACAACAGGGTCTTCGTAATGCGCCGTCGCTCGGGCGACCACTTCTTCCATCTCCACCGTCGGACAGTCCCCGGGTCCCACTCCGTCAGGATTCCGGCATATCCGCTCTTCTGATCCCACATTGCAGTTCGCGCACTTCGGCAGTTCTGAAGCCATCCTCTCTCCCCCTCTATCGGTTCTCCAGCCCCTCGATCACTTCCTGCAGCACAGCCACCTTCTCATCCCTGTCTTTCAGGTCACGTGCCACAACGACCAGGGAAGCGGACTCGGCATCCTCCACGACCTGTACGCTGCCCTCTCTCAATTCCCATGTCCTGCTCATGACAGACCTCCTTTATCCGTCTTTTCCTCCAATAACTGTAACGCGGCACCGGCGACCTCTCCATCGAGGAGATAGGTGAGCACCCTCCGCAGTTCCGCCGGGGCATTCTGCAGTCCCAGGTCGGCCAACCATGTGTTGAGGAGGGACTGCCGGTTGAAATCGTCCTGTGAGAGGACGAACGTCAGGCGTTTTTGTAACTCCGGATCCTCACGGGCGACCTGCATGAAGCGAATGAAATCTTCATCATCGGCCACCGATACCGGTCTTTTTCGATCACTGTCCATGCTCCATCTCCTCGTATCAACCTCTTATCGATCTGATCCCTCTCCCCCTCCGGGCGCGACCGGCTTGACCCGACGGACACTGCGGGTGACGTACTCCCCGCCGGCCTTCCCTTCCCGTTCCACCTTGTTGGTCCCATGGTAGAGATACTGCAGCAGAGCCCGGCTGCTGGACAACCCCGCCCGAGACATCAGGTCGAGCCAGTCGCCGTAAGCAGTCTCGTCGGCCGCCTCGGTCGTCATGGTGAAATAGGTGACCTTCGGACCGGTCACTCCCGAACCGGAGACCTGCCTGCCCCGCAGTCTGGCCTCGAGCTGGATACCCTGATAGAAGTACTCCCGGTATGTCTCCTCATCCTGCCGGCCGTACTTGATATAGCGGCTGTAGATGCGCCGGTTGGCAGCATCGACATCGGCGACCGATGTAACGCCGGTGAGGATCGAATCAGTGATCGCCCGGTGGGC
This sequence comes from bacterium, assembly GCA_025774205.1. Taxonomy (GTDB): domain Bacteria; phylum Blakebacterota; class Blakebacteria; order Blakebacterales; family Blakebacteraceae; genus Blakebacterum. The sequence continues at coordinate 667 of JALGWK010000434.1, read as the reverse complement.
GGTCTCGATCTCGGGATACCGGTCGTCATCGATCCAGCTGAACCCCGGGATGTACCACCCGCGCGGGAGCCAGTAACTGCGGGCTCCTCCATACCTGCTCCGCACCCATCCGCTGTAGCCGGCGAAGTACTGCACCCACTCGTGGGATGGGACTCCGTGCATATCGATGACGATGTCAGGAAGCCATGCCTCTCTCAGGCGATATACCATTCCCGCCTCCGGATAGCGGTGATCGCCGCGGACCTGTCCGGAACTCACATCGTTACCGAGCGTCCCGGGGCGTCCCACATGGAGCATGAAATCGGGTGTCTCCTGCCACATGTCGTACGCGATCTGTGCACCGTCGGGATTGGAGATGGGATAGATCACCAGATTCACGTGATTCAGATATTCCATCCAGGTGGAGTCGGTCGCGCACAGTTCGATGAGCCTCAGCAGATGGCTCGTGCTTGAAACCTCGTTGCCGTGCACTCGGCCGTGCAGCAACAGAGTCGGTTTCAGGGCATTCAACTTTGCCTGGGAAATATAGGCAGCCTCGACCGGGGGCTGGAGATCAACCGCAAAGACATCCTGCCCCAGCAGTGAGGTAGCCATGTAGTAGACGTTCACGTTGGGGAAGGTGCCGAGACGGGCGAGGATGTCATTGCACTCTCCCGGCGGGATCGGT
>JALGWK010000433.1 GCA_025774205.1 bacterium | reverse complement strand
TGTGCTCGTCCGCTCCGATGACCTGGTCCTGCGGTACCGCCGGACCTCGAAGACCGATGAGCAGCGTCTCAAGGAACTCTCTTCGATCGGGATCGGCGGACATGTGAACGTGGGCGACCGGAGCCAGTTCTCGCTCTTCCAGGCCGATTCCGGCTTCAACATGGAGTTCATCAGGGACGCTGCCTGGCGGGAGATCGACGAGGAGATCAGTGTCGACACGAAAATCGTTCGCGAACCGGAGCTGACCTGCTTCATCAACGATGACACCAACGATGTCGGCCAGGTGCACTTCGGCATCGTCTGGCAGCTCGACCTGGCCGAACCGGCTGTTTCGGTGAAGGGCACCAGGGGGATCGGCGAACTCGAGTTCGTGCCCCTCGATCGCCTCGTCGGGGATCGGGAAGGCTTCGAGACCTGGTCGCAGCTGCTGATCGACTGGCTGGCGGGACCAGGCGCGACAGACACCGGATCGCGGGAGTGAACCCGTGACCGAACTGCGGAAGGAACTGACCCTCTACGGCCTCACCATGGTGGCCATCGGTTCGTGCATCGGATCGGGGATCTTCCTCACCCCATCCCAGATCGTCACCCAGCTCCCCTCTCCCCTGCTGGCCCTCCTCATCTGGGCTGTCGGGGGCCTGATCACCCTCACCGGCGCGCTCACCTTCGCCGAACTCGGTTCGATGTTCCCCCAGGCAGGCGGGGTGTACACCTACCTGAAAGAAGGATACGGAGAGATCTTCGGGTTTCTCTACGGCTGGGCCTACCTGCTGGTCATCACCTCGGGGGCCATCGCCGCCCTGACAATAGCCTTTGCCCAGTACCTGTCCTTCATCTTCCCCATGGGGCAGCGCGGCATCACCGTCGTGGCCATTGCGGCGATCGTGGTGGTGACGGTCGTCAACATTGTGCGGGTCAAGGCTGCCGAAGTTTTCTCCAATGTGTTCACCGGTCTCAAGCTGCTCGGGATCTCCGGTCTTATCCTGGTGGGGCTGGTATGGGGGAAGGCCGGGACGATGGGCGCCATTGCCTCGATCTCCGAGAGTATTGAACGACCTGAAAGCATGATTACGGCGATCGGTGTCGCGCTCATCGGGGTACTCTGGTCATACGGCGGCTGGCAGCACGCCAGTTTCGTGGCCGGGGAGGCGATCGACGCCCGCCGGACCGTTCCGCGGGCGATGATTATCGGCGCGATTGTGGTCACGGTCGTCTACCTGCTGGCCAACCTGGCGTATTTCTTCCTTCTGCCCGTAGAGGCGATCATCGCCTCCGACAGTGTCGCGGCCGATGCCATCAGTACCATCATCCCCTTCGGCGGGACGCTGATCGCCATCATCATCGCCATCTCGGTCTTCGGCACGGCCGGCATCTACACCCTCTCGGCGCCCCGCATCTACCATGCCATGGCCGCCGACGGACTATTTTTCAAAAAACTGGCAGAAGTACATCCCCGGTTCAGGACCCCGGTGAACGCGATCCTCGTCCAGTCGACCTGGGCTGTGGTGCTCCTGCTCTTATGGGGCACTTTCGAGGATGTGATCACCTACGTGGTCTTCACCGACTGGATCTTCTTCGCCCTGACCGGTGCGACCGTCTTCATCTTCCGCAGGAAACGCCCGGATATTGAACGGCCCTACTCCACCTTCGGCTATCCTGTAACACCGATCATCTTCATCGGCATCTCAACCCTGTTCGTCATCAACACCCTCATCGAGCGACCTCTCCACGCCCTGGCGGGACTCCTTTTCATGGTCATCGGGGTTATTGTCTTCCTCTATTTCAGGAAGAGACGCGCCGGGGAGAGTGGATCCGGGGGGGATGGATCACAGGTAGCGGGGAACTGACGGATGAGCCAGGAGAAAACACCTGAGTATGTCGGCAAGGGACACGGGTTCGGTACCGCGCCGGTCTTTCTGGCCAGCATCAGCACCATTCTCGGGGCACACGTCGGTCTCTCCGGGACGTTCCTGATTATAGTGCTCGGGCACATGGTGACGATCCCGACGGCGCTGGCGATTGCCGAGATCGCCACCAACCGCCGGGTCGAGGGCGGCGGTGAATACTTCATCATCTCCCGGTCGTTCGGCACCACGATCGGCGCTTCGATCGGCATTTCCCTCTTCCTCTCGCAGGCGATCTCGGTGGCGTTCTACATGATCGCTTTCGCTGAGGCGTTCCGGCCCCTCTCAGACTGGATCACCTCGATCACCGGTCTGCCGTTCGATCCACGGATGATATCGATCCCCGCCATGGTCCTGCTCGCGATACTGGTCCTCTCCCGTGGAGCGAAGATCGGGGTCAGCCTGCTCTGGGTGGTCGTGGGCATACTGGCGGTCTCTCTCGGGATGTTCTTCCTCGGCTCTCCTGTCACGGGCGTCACTCCTGAACAGATCGACGTCCTCGGCCAGATCGATTCTCCCGATCCGTTCATCTTCGTTTTCGCCATTGTCTTTCCGGCCTTTACCGGGATGACGGCCGGAGTGGGCCTGTCAGGAGATCTGGCCAATCCGCGACGATCGATACCGCGCGGTATCCTCATGGCGACCGCCATCGGGCTGCTGGTCTATTTCGCGGCGGTGTGGAAACTCGCCTCATCGGCAACTCCCGAGATGCTCGCAACCGACCAGCTCATCATGTCACGGATCGCGCTCTGGGGGCCGATCATTCCGATCGGACTCGCCGCCGCCTGCCTCTCATCAGCCATCGGTTCGATCCTGGTGGCGCCACGGACACTGC
>JALGWK010000079.1 GCA_025774205.1 bacterium | reverse complement strand
GCGGCCTGCATGGCACGGTCGACCGCCTCGCCCAGCTCACCCCCGTGGAAGGCCTGCGCCCCCTGCTCAGCGATCATCCGGAGCGACCGCCCCAGGTCGGCCTGGATGAGCCGTTCGCCCGGTCCGAGTGGTTCACCGTTGTTGCCGTAGAAGGCGCGGGCGTGTTCGGGGAATGAGTCGAAGGCGTACCTGATCAGACCGGCGAAGCGCTCGTCGAGGACCAATCCCTCCTCGGCCAGCCGGATGGCGGGCTCGAAGAGCTGCTGCCACTCCAGGCTGCCGAACCGCTCCCACATCGATTCCCAGGCGGCAGCGTTGCCCGGGGTGGAGACGGCCTTCGCGCCCCGGCGGTTCTGCCGGTAGTTCGGCGTGGGCGCCCGGTAGGCGTCGGAATCGACCCGGCGGGGGATGAGACCGCTCGAGTTGAGGAAGTGCGCCTCTCCCGCCTCGGCGTCCCAGAGGACGATGGTGCCGTACCCGCCGACACCCGACATCGCCGGTTCGACCACGTTGAGCGCGGCCGCGGTCGCGACGAAGGCGTCAAAGGCGTTCCCGCCGGCCTCCAGTATCTCCACTCCCGCAGCGGTCGCGGCGGGGTGGGCGCTGCTCACCATGCCGTGGGTGGCGGTGACCGGGAGGGGAGCAGCCTGCAGCTCATCATCGTCGCCGATAACCGCGGCGAATACGGTTACCAGCCCGGTGATCAGGGCCGGCACGATCACGAGCAGGGCCCGTTTGTTTCCCTGCGGCGGCTGCCGTTCCGGCCGCTTCTGTTCCTTCTGCTGCCGCTTCTGTTCCTTCTGCTGCCGCTTCTGTTCTTTCTGCTGCCGCTCCTGCTCCTGCTGGTCCCGGCGCCGTTCCTGCCGCGGTTCCTGCTGCTCGTGAGCCATCTGCCAGGTCTCCGGTCAGCTCGGGGATTGGATCCGGAGGATCGCTCCGGACATCCGGGATAGTGTTCTCCAGATGACGATACTACACCCGCACACCAAAGAAAAACCCCGCTCGAAGGCGGGGTTCCTGTTCATAACGATGGCTGATCCCTGACCGGACCGCAATCGGTAACCGATACCCTGTAATTGGACCGCAACCAGCAGGCGCTACTCTGTTTTCTTCTTCTTCGGCTTCTTCTTCGGCTTCTCCTCCGGGGGGGGCGGCGGATCGGGGTTCTTCCCTGTCCTGAGGTAGTGATCCATCGCCCTGGCGGCGATCTTCCCCTGCCCCATGGCCGATATCACGGTCGCCGCGCCCGAGACGATGTCACCGCCGGCATAGACGCCCGGAACCGAGGTCTGCATGGTGTGCTCCTCGGTGACAACGGTGCCCCAGCGGGTGAGCTCCAGGTCCTTCATGGTCTGCGGGATGAGCGGATTCGGCTTGTTGCCGATGGCGACCACCACCGCGTCGCACTCGATCTCGTACTCCGATCCCTCGATCGGGACCGGGCTGCGGCGCCCGGAATCATCAGGTTCTCCCAGCTTCATCTGGAGGACTTCCATCCCCACCACTTCCCGCTTCGCGTTCCCGAGGATCCGGGTCGGGTTGGTGAGCAGGTTGAAGGCGATCCCCTCTTCCTCGGCGTGGTGGATCTCCTCGTCACGGGCCGGCATCTGCTCCCGGGCGCGACGGTAGACGATGGTGGATCGGGCGCCCAGCCTGAGGGCGGTGCGGGCCGAATCCATGGCCACGTTGCCGCCGCCGACGGTGATGACGTGGTCCGCCTCGATCGGGGGCGTGTCGTATTCCGGAAAAAGGTAGGCCTTCATCAGGTTGGCCCGGGTCAGGTACTCGTTGGCCGAGTAGACGCCGATCAGGTTCTCGCCGGGGATCCTCATGAAGGAGGGCAAACCCGCCCCGCTGCCGATGAAGACGGCGTCGTACTCTCCCGCGAGCAGCTCCGGGATGGTGGCGTTGCGGCCGACGACGTAGTCGTAGCGGAATTCCACGCCCAGTTCGTGGAGCAGATTCACTTCGGCATTGATGATGTCCTCGGGCAGCCGGAACTCGGGGATGCCGTACATCAGCACCCCACCCGGCTTCTGCAGAGCTTCGAAGACGGTGATATCGTGGCCGAGCTTGATCAGGTCGCCGGCCACGCACAGTCCGGCCGGTCCCGCCCCGACGATGGCCACCTTTTTACCGCTCTTCTCCAGGATGGCGGGGGCCTCGATCGATCCGGCGTTCCGCTCGTAGTCGGCGGCGAAGCGCTCCAGGCGACCGATGGCCACCGATTCGTGCTTGATGGCCAGGACGCACAGCTCCTCACACTGCGATTCCTGGGGACAGACCCGGCCGCAGACGGCCGGCAGCGGGTTCGATTCCTTGATCTTCTGCGCCGCCTCGACGAACTGCCCCTCCTCGATCAGGTGGAGGAAGCTGGGGATGTCGATCTCGACCGGGCAGCCGTCGCGGCACTTCGGCTTCTTGCACGCCAGGCAGCGGGCGGCCTCGATCATGGCCACCTCTTCGGAGTAGCCGAAGGGGACCTCGTCGAAGTTGTGGGCCCGGTCCTCAGCCAACTGTTCCGGCATCGGCTGGCGCGGGACCGAGGTGCCCTTTTTGCTGGTATCGATCCTTTTACCGCGGTCGCCCTTCCGGCCGACGTCGGTCTTCTTGCCGGTATCAGCCTTGCTGCCGTTGTCGGCTGTCCTGACCTCTGCCTCCCGGCCGCTGTCGGGCTGCTCCACCGGATTGTTCTCTTTCTTCTGCTCACTCACTTGCACACGTCCCGTTCGGTGAAGATATAGGCCGCGCGGCGGTCTCTCAGTTCATGCCAGTCGACTTCGTGGGCGTCGAAGAAGGGACCGTCCACGCAGGCGAATTTCGTCTCCTCGCCGACCGTGCAGCGGCAGGCACCGCACATGCCGGTGCCGTCGAGCATGATCGGGTTGAGGGCGGCGAAGGTCTTGATCTCGTGCGGTTTGGTCACCTGGGCGGTGAGCATCATCATGAAGGGGCAGCCGATGGTGAAGACCCGGTCGACCCGGACCCCCTCCTTCAGCCTCGCCTCGAGGATGTCCACTCCATGACCCTTGATGCCGTTGGAACCGTCGGTGGTGGTCTGGACCACCTCGTCGGAGAACGATTCGTACTTGTCGAGGTAGTAGTGCATCCCCTCCATCCGGGCCTCCACGTAGGTGATCACCCGGTTGCCGGCCGCTTTCATGGTCCTGCCTACCGGGACGATCCCGCCGAGCCCGTAACAGCCGCCGATGCAGGCGACCGTGCCGAAGTTCTCCACCTCGAGCGGCATCCCCAGGGGGCCGACCACGTGGGCGACCTCGTCGCCGGGCTGGCGGTGCACGAAGTCGCCGGTCGACTTGCCGACCTCGAGCACGATGAAGGTCACCGTCCCCGTCGCTTCGTCCCAGTCGGCCAGGGTATAGGGGATCCGTTCCGAATGTTCGTCCACCATGAGAAGGGCGAACTGCCCCGCCTGTGCCGTCCGGGCTACCTCGGGCGCCTCCACGACCATCTCGTGGGCGTTGGGGGTGACCTTGCGGTTGCTCACGACCCTGAACATTACACCACCTCCGAGGGAACCGGGGCCGCAACCGGCTGGACCGCGCCCGCGTCGGGGACCCGTGCAGCGATCAGGTGACCGCGGTAGCGGGTCCGTATCTTCGTCACGTCCAGGGCCGGCGCCGGCGCTTCGGCCCGTTCGGTGATCAGTTCGGCTTCAGAATCCTGTATCCGGGTCTCGATCTCCCCGGTGAGCTTCCCGGCCGTTCCTTCATCGCCCATGGCGGTGATCAGGCCGGTGATGATCTCATGGTCCTGCTTCGCCTGGCCGGCCGGTCTGACCGCCCGTTTCGCCGGACGCTCGACCCCGTTCTCATCCACCAGGTGCCCCTTCGTCTCCAGGAGGATGGCGGCGGGCAGGATGGCCGTGGCCTTTTCAGCGGCCGGGCTCGGATAACAGTCGAGCACGACGACCATCTCAAGGGCGTCAAGCGCATCGGCCTCGAGGAAGTCGCCTGTCAGCAGGACCGCTTTCACACCGGTCGGCAGTTCGACCCGCGGCTCCTCGCCATCCTCGATCTCGATATAATGCGATGAATCCATCACCTCTTCGGTGAATACCCTGAGGGCGTGGCGGTCCTCGACGGTACCCGACCGGTCGCAGACCAGGGCGAAGGTGTCGCCTTTGAAGGGCGCGAGTCCATCCGCCACAGCCGTGAACGCCTCCTCCCAGGTCACCTCGCGCAGCCGCTCTCCCGCCATGACCCTGGGATGGGTGAGACGGTCGCGACTCGAGAGGAAGGGAGGGATAGTGAAGCGGCCGAGGGCGCAGAGCGGTTTCGTCTGGTCGAGCGCCGTGGCCGAGAATACGCGGTGCCCCTCCGACTTCACCTCGAGGGCGCAGCCGGCGTCACAGAAGGGACAGGTTGTTTTGACCAGACCGTCAGCCACCCCGTACCACCTGGCGAACCGGTCTGAGAGCGAACCCGTAGGACAGAGATCGACGCAGGCGCCGCAGAAGGTGCAACCGGACGCGTTCAACGGCAGATCGAAGGCCTGACCGACCCGGGCATCCGGCCCGCGTCCGGTGAGGACCACGACCGGAGTATCGTGATGGTACTGGCAGATCTGTTCGCACCGTCCGCAGAGGATGCAGAGGTTGGGATCGTTCTCGATGAAGGGATCGTCACGATCGAATTCGGCGTTGCGGTAGAAGCTCCCCACCGGCAGGTCGGTGATCCCCAGGTCGAGGGTCAGCCGCTGGACCTCGCAGTCGTGCTTGTTGGGACAGTTCTGGCAGCCGGTGGTCACGCCGGTCTTCTCCTTCTCCGGCCGGAAGGTCTGGCAGGCTTCCCGCTTGTAGCAGACCAGGCAGGAGGAGGGGTGCTCGAGCAGGATCAGTTCCAGGTTCTCCCGCCGGCGGTTCCTTACCGTTTCGGTCTCGGTATGCACGACCATGCCGTCGGCCGCCGGCGTACTGCAGGAGGCCGGCAATCCGTTGATCCCGTCGATCTCGACCAGGCACATCCGGCAGACACCGTTGGCCGGAAGGATCGGGTGGTAGCAGATGTGCGGTATCTCGATATCGTGTCGAAGCGCGACCTCGAGGACACTCTCGCCCTCGTTCGCGTCGAGCACCTGATCGTTCACTGTGATCTTCACGCCCACCTCACCCTTTCTTCGCTTTCACCACCGGTTCCTCGTACCGGGTCAGCTCGCCGCTGGTCCGCACTACCGCAGCCAGGGACGGGGGACAGACCACGAAGCAGTTCCCGCAGTGAACACAGCGATCCTGATCGATCACGTGGAGCTGTTTCGGTTCGCCGATGATGGCATCATCGTTGCACACCCGGAAGCAGGCTCCGCAGCCGTTGCACCGTTCCTCATCGATGGTGTAGGTGATCAGCTGCTTACAGGTGAAGGCCCGGCACTGCTTCTTCTCGATATGTTCGACGTATTCCTCCCGGAAGTAGCGCAGGGTCGTGATCACCGGGTTCGGCGCGTTCTTACCCAGACCGCAGAGAGAGGCCTCCCGCACCGTTCCTGCCAGCTGCTCAAGTTTGTCGAGGTCGGCCATGGTGGCCGTTCCCTCCGTGATCCGGTCAAGCAGTACCAGCATGGCCCGGCTGCCGACCCGGCAGGGGGGGCACTGGCCGCAGCTCTCCTCCTGGGTGAAGGTGAGGAAGTACTTGGCCAGATCGACCACGCAGGTTTCCTCGTCGATCACGATCATCCCCCCCGAGCCCATGATCGACCCGGCCTCGGTGAGGCTGTCGAAGGTGACCGGGAGGTCGAAGAGTTCCTCCGGGATACAGCCGCCGGAGGGGCCGCCGGTCTGCACGGCCTTGATCTTCTGTCCCTCGAGCGGTCCTCCCCCGATATCGTAGACGACCTTGCGGATCGGGATACCGAGGGGCACCTCCACCAGTCCGGTGTTCCTGATCTTCCCGACCAGGGAGAAGATCTTCGTCCCCGAATTGCCCTCCACGCCGATCGCGGCGTAGGCTTCGCTCCCCTGCTCGATGATGATCGGGACGTTGGCCAGGGTCTCGACGTTGTTGATGCAGGTGGGACGGCCCCACAGCCCCTTCTCCACCGGATAGGGCGGCCGCGGCCGCGGCATGCCCCGACGCCCCTCTATCGAGGCGATCAGGGCGGTCTCCTCACCGCAGACATAGGCCCCCGCCCCGCGGACGATCTCGATATCGAAGTCGATCCCGCTCGCCAGGATGTTCTTCCCGAGCAGACCATGGTTACGGGCGTGCTGGAGGGCGACTTCCGTATGTTTCCGCGCCAGGGGGTATTCGGTGCGGACGAAGATGAATCCTTCGGTGGCCCCGATCGCGATAGCGGCGATCACCATCCCCTCTATGACCAGGTGGGGGTTCCCCTCGAGGATGGAGCGGTCCATGAAAGCGCCGGGATCTCCCTCATCGGCGTTGCAGACCAGGTAGGTCGGCCCCTTGCCGTCCCCGTTGTCGCGGGCCAGCCCCGCAGGCCCGCCTTCACGACCTCGTCGACGATCCATTCCGGATCGTTCCGTTCGATGACCGCGGCCAGGGAGCTGTATCCCCCCTGCCGGAAGTAGTCGGAGATGCGCAGAGGATCGAGATCCTCGTTCCGTCCGAGGATGGTGCGCACCTGGTCCCTGAAGAAGGGGATCTCCTCCTTGTTCTCGTAGAGTTTCTCCTCCCCCGGCTCACGATAGAGCAGATCCTCGACCACGTTGCCCTCGAGGGCGGCGTCGATGATCCGACCCACGTCATCCATCCCGATCTTGGGGTAGAGGTTCCGCCCCGGTTCGATGACGACGAAGGGATCCATCTCGCAGAAGCCCTGGCAGCCGGTGATACGCAGTTCAATGCGGTCGTGGAGCCCGTTCTCCAGGATGTACCGCTTGGCGACTCTGAGGACGTCGTTGGCTCCGCTGGCCTGTCCCGCGGTCCCGGCACAGAGGACCAGCGTCGGTTTCCCCGGCGGACGGCCACTGGCCGTGAGGCTGTCGAGGTGGTTCTTCAGGTCGGTCGTCCCCTCCAGGTCGAGCAGATGTTCCGGGCAGCCCCGCCGCGAACAGATCGACGCGGCGCCCCCCCCGGTCAGGCGAAGCGCCAGGAGCGGCGCCTCACAACTGGGGCAGAGGATCGAGGCTTCCAGGGTTTCGCGGCAGTGGGGGCAGGCGAACTCAACGATGGCGCCGTCGGGCACCTCCCGTTCGAGTTCCACGTGGGGGCTTCCCCACAGGCCCGACAGCCAGAGGTGGCTCTCCTCACCCTCATGACGGATGGTGAAATGACAGGAAGGATGATCGTCGATCGGATGTTCGGCATCCATGATCGAGGTGTCACAATGGGGACAGGCGAGCGAGACGGGGAAGATCCGCGGGTCGCTGCCGACATCCAGGACGGCTATCCCTTTCTGAATCTGCTTGAGGATCCCCTTGACCTTCGGTCGTCGCAGTCGGTTCGATCCCGAGCTGGGAGGAGAATTCCTCGACGATCTCCGGGGATTTGCGGACGTGACAGGCTGTTCCCATACAGACCGAAACGACATGCTTCCCTTTCGGCTCGAAGGAGAACGACTTGAAAAAGGAGGCCAGCCCGTAGAGACGGTTGATTGATTCACCGGTCTCGGAAGCGAGGGCGTACAGCGCCCGCCTGGGGAGGTGGCCGAACGATTCCTGGATCTCTTCGAGGACCGAGATGAGGTTGGTCCGGCCGGCGTCTCCCCGCGCCCGCTGCTGATCGAGGATGCCGGCAACGGTACGGGTTACCTCCCGGTCTGTCTGGCGCGATTCACTCTCCATAGTCTATCCCGTCTTCAAATGTTCATCCCCACCTATGGCATGAACCGCCATTGCTGCAGGTGCCGGAAGCAATTACAAGATATGAATCCTGCCTTGTGAGTCAGCCGATTTCCTCGATTTCCCGCCTCAGCAGTGCCACTCATCCTCGACGATCTCGATCGTGTCGGGCTGATTCGGCACCACACAGATGAATTCGAATCGCTCATCTCCCACGACCTCGTAGGAGTGGGGCACTCCGGCCGGGATGAAGGTCACGTCGTCGGCCGAAACCTCGACGGTCTCCTCCCCCATCCGGATCCGGGCTCGTCCCCGCAGGACGTACTGCTCGTGCTCGACTGCGTTGGTGTGCAGCGGCATCCCCCCACCCGGCTCCATGATGAATCGCCGGAGGGCGAAATTGGGGCCCTCGTCGGAACTGACGAGGACCTGCATGGTGGTGTTCGTACCGGCCGCAACCTCGTTGACCGGCTCTTCGTCGGCATGCTTGACGAACATCGTTCGAGACTCCTGGTTCAGACTGTTCCGGGTGGCAGAGTCGATCGCCGGATGCCGGCGACCGGGTGGATCCAGACCTTCAATATATCGACCGGGTGGACTCAATCCTCCAATATATCGCCTCGTTCGATACCGTGCTTATCAAGTTTCCGATAGAGGTTGGAACGCTGGATACCGAGGGCATCGGCGGTCATCTTCACATTCCAGCCGTGCTCCTCGAGAACGGTGAGGAGATAGACCTTCTCCGCCTCATCCCGGAACCGGCCGAGACCGGGTTCCTCCTCCAGCACCCGGGCCAGCCCCTCGATCCCCTTCGGCAGATCGACCGCGGCGGCGCCCGCCGAGACCGAACCGAGTATGCCCGTCACATCATCGAGGGTGATGGTGTCCCCCAGGCTCATGATGACAAGCCGTTCCATGGCGTTGCGCAGCTCCCGGACGTTGCCCGGCCAGGAGTACTCCTCCAGGCTCATCCGCACCTCGCCGGGGGGGAGAATCAGCTGCCGCTTCCCCATGGCGCAGTAGTAGGCCAGGAAATGCTCGCAGAGCGGGAGGATGTCACCCTTCCGGTCACGCAGCGGAGGGATGTGGAGGGGGACCACCCGGAGCCGATAGAGCAGGTCCCGTCGGAAATCACCTCTGACGATCTCTTCATCGAGGTCCTTGTTGGTGGCCGCCACCACGCGGGTGTCGACCCGGATCGCCCTGTCGCCGCCGACCTGTTCCACCACTCCCTCTTCCAGCGCGCGCAGGACCTTGGCCTGCGCCGGCAGGGTCATGTCCCCCACCTCGTCGAGGAAGAGGGTGCCCCCGGCAGCGAGTTCGAACTTGCCGGTCTTGTTGGCGTGGGCGCCGGTGAAGGCCCCCTTCACGTGCCCGAAGAGTTCCGTTTCGATCAGTCCCCCCGGCAGAGCGGCGCAGTTGACCGGCACGAAGGGGGCGGACCGCCGCCCGGAGAGACCATGGATCCGGCGCGCGATCAGCTCCTTCGCCGCGACCCGTTCCACCTGGTCGAGGACGGTCCGCATCGCGGCGCTCTCGGCCACGAGGATGAAGCGCTCCTCCACCTGGGTGCGCAGGAGCCGGTTCTGCCGCTCCAGCCGCGCCCGGGCCATGCCGTTCCTGATGGTGAGGAGAACCTTCTCCTGGTCGAGTGGTTTCTCGAGGAAGTCGAAGGCACCCATCCGGGTCGCCTCTACCGCGGTGGCTATATCGGCGTGACCGCTGATCATGATGACCACCCGCCCGCTCTCCAGCGGATCGAGCCGTTCGAGCACCTCCATGCCGTCGAGACCGGGCATCTTCACATCGAGGAGGATGACATGCGGTTCATTCCCCTCGACTGTGTCGAGGCCTTCCCGACCGGTGGCCGCCTTCAGGACGGGATATCCCTCGTATTCGAGAACGAGCTGGAGAGAATCGCGGATCCCCTTCTCATCGTCGATGATGAGGATCGTCCCGCCGGCCGTGTCATCAGACATGGTGCTGGTGTCCCGGGTCAGGCATTCGCATCATTTCGTTGTCCTACTCCTTCAGCCGATCGAGCTCGCGGCGGAACTCGTCGGCAGTCTTGAAGTCACGATAGACGCTTGCGAACCGGACGTAGGCGACCTGGTCGATCGCGTGCAGTACCATCATGACCAGGTCCCCCACCTTGCTGGCCGCAACCTCTCTCTGGCCCAGGTTCTGCAGGGCCGTCTCGATCTTGAGGACCATCTCGTCGATCTGTTCGGTGGAGACCGGACGCTTGATGCAGGCGGTGATGATTCCGGCGTGCAGTTTGCGGCGGTCGTACGGTTCCCGCCGGCCGTCCCGCTTGATCAGGACGAGGCTGAAGACCTCCACGTATTCGTACGTGGTGAAACGCTCGCCGCACTTGAGGCACTCCCGCCGGCGACGGATCGAGCCGCCCTTCTGGCTGGCCCGGGAGTCAACCACCCGGTCGTTGTTCTCACCGCAGTGGGGACAACGCATTTCAGGCCTCCGCCCCGTCAGGCGCTTCAATCTGCTCTACCTCGATCTGCTCGAACTCGATCCCGGCCTCCTCCAGGAAGCGGAAGGCCGTCTCGTCGGGATACCCCTCCGAGTACCACACCTTCGTCATCCCGGCGTTGATGATCATCTTGGCGCACGAAGCGCAGGGACTGCTGGTGGAGTAGATCTCCGCTCCCAGGGTGCCCACCCCGAACTGGGCCGCCTGGATGATGGCGTTCTGTTCGGCGTGGAGGGTGCGGATGCAGTGGTCATCGACCATGAGGCAGCCGACGTCGGTACAGTGGTCCATCCCGGAGGGGGCGCCGTTATAGCCGGTGGCGAGGATCCGTTTCTGTTTCACGATCACGGCCCCGACCGAACGCCGCGGACAGGTCGAACGCAACGCCACCCGTTCGGCGATGTCCATGAAGTAGTATGGCCAGTCGGGACGGCTCATGCCCGGCTCCTCAGCGGGTGTCCACTTCCGGGTACACCGGTATCACATACCTCTATACTAACCGGGAACCCCGTCAGCCCAGGCGAAATGCGGGAAGTGGGAGCACATTTCCACGGTTCCGTCCTTCACCTGCCGGCGGGTAGCCTCACTCTCCGGATCGTGGATGATATCGGCGATCCAGTGCGCGATCTGCCCGAATTCCGGCTCCTGCATGCCCCGGGTCGTCAGGGCCGGGGTGCCGATCCGGATGCCGCTCGTGACGAAGGGTGACTGCTCGTCGAAGGGGACGGTGTTCTTGTTCACCGTGATCCCGGCCGACTCGAGGACCACCTCGATGTCCTTGCCGGTGAGTTCCTGTGGCCTGAGGTCGATCAGGATGAGATGGTTGTCGGTGCCGCCGCTCACCAGCTTGACCCCCCGCTGGTTGAATACCTCCGCCATGGCGGCGGCGTTAGCCACCACCCGGCCGCTGTAGACGCGGAAGTCTTCGGTGGAGGCCTCACCGAGCGCCACCGCCTTGGCGGCGATGACGTGCATCAGCGGCCCGCCCTGGATGCCGGGGAAGACAGCGCTGTTGATCTTCTTCGCGTGCTCCTCGGGGAAGAGGATCAGTCCGGCCCGCGGGCCCCGCAGGGTCTTGTGGACGGTGGTGGTGACCGCGTCCGACCACGGAATCGGCGAGGGATGGTGTCCGGTGGCCACCAGGCCGGCGAAGTGGGCCATGTCGATCACCAGCTTCGCGCCGACTTCGTCAGCGACCTTCCGCATCCGTTCGAAATCCCAGAAGCGCGGGTAGGCGCTGGCGCCCCCGACGATCACCTGCGGCTTTGCTTCGTGGGCCATGGCTTCGAAGGCGTCCCAGTCTATCATCTCGGTCTCGGGGGAGACCCCGTACTGCACCACGTTGTAGAGGATGCCGGAGAAGTTGACGGGGTGTCCGTGGGTCAGGTGCCCCCCATGGGAGAGGTTGAGTCCCATCAGCGTGTCACCCGCCTCCATGAAGGCCAGGTAGACCGCCATGTTGGCCTGCGCGCCCGAATGGGGCTGCACGTTGGCCGCTTCGGCGCCGAAGAGAGCGCAGGCCCGGTCGATGGCGGCCCGCTCGGCCCTGTCCACCACCTCGCAGCCGCCGTAGTAGCGCTTCCCGGGCAATCCCTCGGCGTACTTGTTGGTGAGTACCGATCCGAGCGCCTCCAGGACGGCGGGGCTGACGAAGTTCTCCGAGGCGATCAGTTCGAGCTGTGATCGCTGACGGCTCTCCTCCTCGCGGAGGACGTTGAAGATGTCGGGATCGGTCTTCTGGAGGGCCTCGGCCGCTCTCTGGGCCGATGGTTCAGGGAGTGCCATGGTCAGTTCATCTTTCCGGCCGTCAGCGGGACGGCTCTGCGGTGGAGGTCGGGGGTGTCTGCGCGGGGCGCGGGGCCAGGCCTGGAACTATACCCGGGGCGGGATTCGTCGACGGGCATTTTCCATGAAGATCTCCGCCTGGGTACGGCGGAACGGCTCGAGCTTCTCCGCTTCGGCGGCGGCGTACTGCATGATCGCGGCAGAGACGCCGCCGAGTTCGAGCGCCTTCCGGTACTTCTCGATGGCTTCTTCAAGGATGATCTTGGCGTCATACGGTACGATCCCGTCCTCGTCGGCCTGGGCGAAAGCGTGTGTCTGCAGGATATCACCCCAGGCTACATAGGCGTAAGCATCCTCGGGCGCCTGTTCAAGCGCTTTTTCGATCCACGCGAGGGCTTCATCGTACCGCTGCCGGTCGGAGAGGACCAGCGCCAGCTCGCTGTAGGTCCCCGCCTGGGCCGGATCGAGCTCGAGCGAGCGTTCGAGGGCGACCACCGCGCTGTCGGGCTGACCTGTCGCGTTGAGATAACGGCCCCATACCTGCCAGGCAACCGGGTTCTCCGGCTGGATGTCCACGATCATGCCGTAGAGCCGGGTGGCGTCAACCGGACGGTTGAGATCGATGGCGTAGATCCGGGCCAGCTGCTCCAGGTTCGACAGGTTGGTGGGATCGAGTTCGACGGCGCTCTCGAGCGCCGTCAGCTGCGCTTCCCGGTCACCTCCCTCGCCGTAGAGGGCGGCCAGTCGGCGCTGCACCTCCGCGTTGCCGGGATCAACCTCGGCATGTTCCTCGAGGAGTCGCTGGACCCCGGCCCGGTTGCCGGCGTGCTGGTAGAGGTCCATCAGATGTTTCCGGTAATCCGGATTCTCCGGCTTCAGTTCGAGGAGCTGTTCGTACTTCTCCGTGTGGAGTTCCTCCTCCCCCTGCTCCCCGAAGATGTTGGCAAGGTTCTGGATCGCCGTCTCCTGCTCGGGATCCTGCCGCACGATGGCCTGGAAGGCGGCGATGGAAGACTCGAGATCCTCGACCTGGTAGTAGCAGGTCCCGAGGAAGTACCACACATCAAAGTTGGTGGAGTCGATCTCACTGCAGCGGCGGAGAGCCGGGATGGCGTTGGAGTACTCCTGGAGTTCGAAGTACTTCATTCCCGTGATCCAGAGGCGGTTGAACGCGTTCTGGGTCGAGAGATCGACCACCCGGACGGTATCCTGCCCGGCTTGTCGGACAGGCGCCCGTTCCGCTATAACGGTTACGATCGGTAGCGTCGTGGCCAGCGCCGTCACGCTCACGATCCCCGCAGCGAGGAGGATTCGGCGCCCGGGGCGCCTGAAGCTCATATTCCGTGGTACACTCTTCATCTCATCTGATAGGACGTTCGGAAGCCGTTCCTGTTCACTTAAACGATTCTCATGATGTCGTTTACAGTCACATAGAGCATGATGAGAATGATGAACGCCATCCCCACCTGGGTCGCGATCAGGCGGAACTTCAGCGAGAGCGGTCTGCCCCGGATCGCCTCAGCGCCGAGGAAGACCAGGTGTCCCCCGTCGAGGACCGGAATCGGCATGAGGTTCAGCACCCCCAGGTTGACACTGATGAAGGCCACAAAGAGCATCAGGCTGAGAAGTCCCGCCCGGGCTGAATCTCTGGCCACCGAGGCGATCATGACCGGTCCGCCGAGGGTTTCCCGCATCGAGAGTTGCCCGGTCACCAGTCGGGCGAGGATATCGACGATCAGGGTGCCCTTCTCCCACGTCTCGGAGATGGCTTCACTGAAGGCCCGCGCCGGTGTCAGGGAGACATGCGACCAGGGGAGATCGCTCGGATCGAAGCCCACTCCGAGGTACCCGCGCACCGCGCCGGAAATGGAATCGATCCGGGCGGCGGGAATGACCACGGAGGTGAAGCTCTCCCCCTCCCGCTCCCAGGCGACCTCGACCGGAGTCTCGGCCAGGGGGCCCAGGGTTGTTCTCAGTTCGAGCCAGCTCCCGATCTGCGTATCACCGATCCGGGTGATGCGGTCGCCGGGCTCGAGGCCGGCGGCTGCCGCCGCGCCGGAGTCGATGACCGTGGATACCCGCGAGCCGTAGAAGGGCAGCATGCCGTAAAACCCCTCCACCCCTTCGACCGGACCGCCGTCAGGCCCGAGGATGCTCGGCAGATCGACGGAGAGTCCGGCTCCCTCCCGCAGGAGCCCCACCTCGTGGATCACGCCGATGCCTGCGTTGATGGCTCCGATGGCGGCGTGCCAGGTCTCGACCGTGGTCCCGTCGATCGAGACGATCTCGTCACCAGGCATGACCCCGACTCCGGCCGCCAGGCTACCCGGGACGACATCGCTTACCACTGTCGAGTCGATATGGGTGAGACCGGCGATCTGGTAGATCCCGAAGTAGACCACGAGGGCGAGGATGATGTTCATGATCGGGCCCGCCGTGATGATCGCGAGACGGCGGGGAACACTGGCGTAGGAGAAATCACCCGGCTGCGGTTCGCGGCCCTCTTCCTCGGCCTGGGCGATATCCTCGGGATCCTCCCCGGCCATCTTGACGTAGCCGCCCAGGGGGACCCAGCAGATCGCGTATTCGGTTTCGCCGCGGGTGAAACTGAAGATGCTCGGCCCGAAACCGAGGCTGAACTTCAGAACCCGCACCCCGACCGCCTTCGCCACCATGAAATGACCCATTTCGTGGACGAAGATCAATACTCCCAGAACAACTATCAGTATCAGTATCGTCGGCACCGGTTATCTCTCCACTGCCAGCGCTCGCCTCCAGGAGGTCCCCGAGGTCGGGATCGGGCAACGGTGTATGCATCTCCATGACCTGCCGTATGGTGTGAGTGATCCCGGGGAAGGAAACATTTCCGGTCAGGAACGAGGCCACGGCGACCTCGTTGGCGGCGTTGAGAACCGCCGGCAGCGTCCCCCCGGTGACCACGGCCTCCCGGCAGAGTCCGATCGACGGGAAGCGCTCTTCGTCGGGCGGCTCGAACCGGAGATCTTCAAGTTCGTCGACACGCAGCCGCTTGCCAACGGCGATCGGCTGCCGTTCAGGATAGGTCAGCGCGTACTGGATCGGCAGCCGCATGTCAGGTACGGAGATATGGGCCAGGAAGTTGCCGTCAACGAACTCCACCAGGCTGTGCACGATGCTCTGCGGATGTACGACCACACCGATCCGGTCGACCGGGATATCGAAGAGCCAGTGCGCCTCGATGACCTCGAGCCCCTTGTTCATGAGGGTTGCCGAGTCGATGGTGATCTTCCGCCCCATGGTCCAGGTGGGATGCTTGAGGGCCCGCTGGGGTGTGATGGCAGGGAATTCGTCGGCCGGCGTCTCCCGGAAGGGACCGCCGGAAGCGGTCAGGATGAGTTGGGCCACCTCTTCCCCGGGATGCGCGCCCAGCGCCTGGAAGAGCGCGCTGTGCTCGCTGTCGACCGGCATCAGGCGGGGGATCCCGTTCCCGAGCGGCTGGCGGGCCAGGTCGGTGACCAGGCGGCCGCCAACCACCAGCGCTTCCTTGTTGGCCAGCGCCACCCGCTTCCCCGCCTCGAGCGCCCTGACCGTAGGCAGGAGACCGTTACCGCCGACCATGGCGTTCACGATGATCTCCGCCTCGGCATGGGTCGCCACCCGCAGGATGGCCTCGCTCCCGCCGGCGATCTCCGGCGCCGGCTCGAAGCCGTCGAGGGCGCTGCGGAGTGCGTCGAGCCGGGAGGCGTCGGCGACGACGGCCAGGGCCGGCTTCCAGCGCCGCACCTGCTCGACGAGTTTCTCCACCGAGCGCCAGGTCCCGAGGGCCGCCACCCGGATGTCGTGCCCCTGTGCCTCGAGGCCCTCCAGCACTTCTAGGGTGCTGGTCCCGATCGATCCCGTTGAACCGAGTATGGCGACGTGACAGGTGCTCAAGGTGACTCCAGCTCTCCGCGATGGCAGCGGTTCAGAGGATTTCCCTCAACATCAGGACATAATACAGGAACGGGGCTGATAACAGCGTAGAATCGAATCGATCGAGGAATCCGCCGTGACCGGGCAGGATCTCTCCCACATCCTTCAGATCCGCGCCCCGCTTGAGTCGCGACTCCATGAGATCGCCGAGCGCGGCCGTGATACCGATCAGGAAGCCCAGCAGGAGACCGAAGGGGATCGTCCATGAGAGTTGGGGGATCGCCAGGGCCAGCGCCAGGCCGGTGACCGCGCCCGCGAAGAGACCAGCGAAGGTGCCCTCCCACGTCTTGTTCGGAGAGACTGCCTCGAAGAGCTTCCGTTTCCCCATTGAACGGCCGACAAAGTAGGCAGCGGAGTCTGATATCCAGATCGTGGTCCACATCGCCACGACGAGCCAGGCGCCCGTTCCCCGGGGCGAGCCGAGGAGTCCCGGCGCCTCCCGGAGCCAGAGGAGGTGGGCCAGCGGGATCGCGACCCAGAACCAGGCTGTGAGGGTCGCGCCGACTACCTGCGAGGCTCCGGCCTCATGCGGCCGGAAGACCTCCACCAGCATGATCAGCACGGCGCCGGCCAGCGTAAGCCATGACCAGTTGGCGCCTCCGTTCAGCCAGGCGTCCGAGAGGAGAACCAGGGCCCCCAGGGATCCGACCACCCGCACCGGCCCGGCACCCTCTTCCCCGGTGAAGAGCCGCGGGAGTTCCCAGATCGCCCTCAGGGCGATGACCGCCACGACGAAGAAGAACGGGAAGCCGCCGAGGAAGACCGCTCCCAGGAGGAGGGGGATCCCCGCCGCGGCCACCAGGGTGCGTATACCGAGATCGGAACCGGCCATCTTCACTCCGTTATCTGCTCGCTCGTCCGGCCGAAACGCCGTTCACGATCCAGGTAGTCGAGGATCGCCTGGTAGAATGTCCCGGCGTCGAAGTCGGGCCAGAGGACATCGGTGAACCATATCTCCGAATAGGCGATCTGCCAGAGGAGAAAATTGCTGATCCGCTGCTCCCCGCTGGTCCGGATCAGTAGATCGGGATCGGGGAGGCCGGAGGTCATCAGGCACGCCTCGAACTCCTCTTCCGTCAGGGGACCGACCCGGCCGCTCGACATGCGCCGGGCCAGGAGCCGGTCTACCGCGGCCAGGATCTCCCCCCGGCTGCCGTAGTTGAGCGCCAGGTTGAGGATCAGGCCGTCGTTCCCCGAGGTCCTGTCGATCGCCCGCTGCAGCCCTCCACGCGGCCCGGGAGGGATCTCTGCCAGGTCTCCGGTGATCCTGAGCCGCACGTTGTTGCGAAGCAGATCTTCGAGCTCGTTTTCGATCGTCTCGCTCAACAGGAACATGAGCGAACGGACCTCGTTCAGGGGACGTTTCCAGTTCTCGCGACTGAAGGTATAGAGCGTAAGGACGGCCAGATCGATGGCTCCGGCGGCCTCCACAACCGTTCGGACCGTCTTCACTCCCGCGGCGTGCCCCTCCACCCGTTCCAGGTCCCGGGCCTGTGCCCACCGGCCGTTCCCGTCCATGATGATGGCCACGTGCCGCGGCAGGCCCTCCCGCTGGAGGATCTTCTCGCGCAGTGTATCTTCTGCTGTGCTCTCCTGCGTCACTGCTCTTCCTGTCTATTAACCTGGAGTGTCACCTCTGCCTCGTCGTAACACCTCTACCCCTCGTGTCACCTCTGCCCCGCACCCGGCCGGCTCCCGGTTGGCAGGCCATCGTACGGCCTGAACGCAGGAACGCGCCACGACCTTGTGGCCATGGCGCGTTCTCATATCGATCATGCCGGTCGATGTGATCGACCGCTCAGAGCCCCTCTTCAGGGATCCCGCGCTACCGGAACGGCGGCGGCGGGTCGGTGATGCCCAGCAGGCTTCTGATCT
The DNA here is from genome assembly GCA_025774205.1 of bacterium. Classification (GTDB taxonomy): domain Bacteria; phylum Blakebacterota; class Blakebacteria; order Blakebacterales; family Blakebacteraceae; genus Blakebacterum. Next base: position 9,707 of record JALGWK010000079.1, on the reverse strand, counting down.
GCTCGGCCCGCTGCATCAGTTCCTGGCCACGCCGGACATCCTCTTCGTTCTCGAGGCGGGCACCGCGGCGGAAGTAGTAAACACCCAGCTGCTGCACTACTTCAGGATCGGAGGGATTGAGCTCCATGGCCTTCTCCAGGAAGGGGAAAGCCTTCTCCTCCTCTTCCTGCTGGAGGTAGATCAACGCCAGCTCCGTCATGGCCGCGGCATCGAAGGGATTCAACTCGACCACCTGCAGGTAGTGGGGCAAGGCGCTGTCGAAATCCAGCTCCTGGACGTAGAGCACGGCCAGGTTCATGTGATTGAGCAGGTTGTCGGGATCGGATTCCAGGGCCCGGTTGTAGAGCGCGAGGGCCTTGTCGCGCTGCTCCAGGTTCCCGTAGGAGAACCCGAGGATGCGCACGAATTCCGGGTCGTCGATCGAATTCTCGATGAGCGGCTCTAGGTAATTCACCGACTCGGTGTAGTTCTCCTCGTTGTAGAACATGAAGCCGATGTTCTGCCGGGCCTGGGGGTCATCCGGACTGTACTCGAGGACGATATTGTACATCTCGATGGCCTTGGCGAAGTCGCCCAGGTTGCCATGGATGGCGCCGAGGTTTCTCCAGGACGAGGGCCGCTCCGGGATGAGGATGGTGGCGACCTCGGTAGCCGTAATCGCCGCCTCCAGGTCCTGCCGCCCGATGAAAGCTACCCCGTCGTTGTAGTACTGCTGCCAGAATCCTTCCAGGATCCGCGTAACTTCATTCTTCATGGGGGGGGTACCGAAACGGTAGGCGATGTCAAAGTGCCGCTTGGCTTCGGACCAGTTCAGCTGCTTCGCCTCCAGATCACCGAAGATCCGGTGCGCCTCAGCGTTGTCCGGGTAGAGCGCGACGGCCTTTTCCAACGCCTGCCTCGCCGCCGGATAGTCCTGGTTGTTCATGTAGAGCGTGGCGGACGTGACCTCCGGTGGCGCGCAACCGACGGCCAGTGCGATAAGTACCGCGGAGGAAAGTGTGAGCGCGATCCCTCTGCTCGTGGCATCCTTCTTCATGTGAATCGGGCCTCCTGTGATCGATCCCGATGCAGGTCATCCGCATGGACGCAGACAGGGTGCATCGAGGCAGTAAAGCGATGTGAGGTGGAGCTCAACGTTCAATGATATGGTCGGATCGGCTGACCGGCAACTACAACCACTCCACCTGTTCTTCATTCAATCAGACGGATGAACTCCTTCAACGATTTAGCCAATTCCGTGATTGTTTTCAGTGATCGCAGCGGGATCGCGCGGTCGGTTCCCGCGCCTTCCGTGACGATAACGGAGGTGCTGCTTGTGAAACCGTTCACATGCGGTCGGGCGCTTCGACTCCCAGGAGGGCCAGGCCGTTGGCCAGGACCTGCCGGACTCCGGCGCAGAGCGCCAGTCTGGCCGCCTGCACCGCCGGTTCGGAACCGACCACCCGGTGGTTGTGATAGAAGTGGTGGAAGGCGGCTGAGAGCTGTCTGAGATGGGCCGGGATCCGGTGCGGTTCGAAGGTCTCGGCCGCGTCGGCGACCAGGCCGGGGTAATCGACCAGGAGCCGCATGAGCCCCCGCTCCTCCGCCTCAATGAGCCGGGTGAGATCGGCGCCGGCGAGTTCGGCGTCTGGATCGAGACCCTCCGAGCGGGCGTGTTCGAGGACACTCGAGATCCGGGCGTGGGCGTACTGAACATAGTAGACCGGGTTCTCCTCGTTCGCCGAGACCGCCAGGTCGAGATCGAAATCGAGGTGGGTGGAGGTACCCCGCATGAGGAAGAAGAACCTGGTGGCGTCCCGGCCGACTTCCTCGAGCAGTTCCTCCATCTCGATCAGTCGCCCTGCCCGCTTGCTCATCTTCACGATCTCACCGCCGCGCAGGAGGTTCACCTGCTGGACGATCATGACGTCGAATGCCTCGCGATCGTGGCCGAGGGCCTCCAGCGCCGCGCTCATCCGGGCGATGTAGCCGTGATGATCGGGACCCCAGAGGTCGATCAGGGTCTCCCAGCCGCGGGCATACTTGTCGCGGTGGTACGCGACATCGGGCAGCAGGTAGGTGGGACGGCCGTCCCCGGTCACCAGCACCCGGTCCTTCTCGTCACCGAAGTCGCTCGACCGGAACCAGACGGCACCCTCCGACTCGTAGATGTGTCCCCTCGAACGGAGATCCTCGAGCGTCTCCTCAACGGCGCCACTCTCGTGCAGGCTCGATTCCCGGAACCAGGTGTCGAAGTGGAGCCCGAAGATCTCGACGATCTCCTTCTGGACGGCAACCACCTGGTCGGTCGCCCAGCGGGAGAGCTCTTCGGTCCGCTTCTCCCGGTCCGATCCCCCCCACCAGGCAGGGACCTCCCCCGAAAGGAACTGTTCGGCCATCTCGACCAGGTAGTCCCCGTGGTACCCTTGTTCAGGCACCACGGCTTCCTCGCCCTGCAGCTGAAGCACCCGGGCTTCCAGGCTCTCTCCCAGCAACCGGACCTGTCGACCGGCATCGTTGATGTAGTACTCCCGTCCCGCCCGCGCTCCGGCTGCCTGCCAGAGGGCGGCCAGGGTATCACCGATCGCCGCGGCCCGCGCGCTTACCACGTTCAGCGGACCGGTCGGATTGGCGGAGATGAACTCGAAGAGGATCGAACGCCCTGCCAGCCGGTCGTTCTGTCCGTATTCGCCACCCTGCTCGAGAGTCTCGACCAGGCCTCCCTCCAGCCAGCTGCCGGCGAAACGGAAGTTGAGAAAGCCGGGTCCGGCGATCTCCATCGAACTGAGTGGAGCAACATCCGCGGCGGGTGGTGACTCCCCTATCCGTGCCTGGAGTGTCTCGGCGATCTCACGCGGGTTCTTCCCGACCTCTTTCGCCAGCACCAGGGCCGCCGTGGTGGCCAGGTCGCCATGGGAGGGATCACGGGGTGTCTCGACGACGATGCTCCCCTCATCGAGGCTCCAGCCAGCCGCCGAAATGGCCCCGGAGATCGCCGATCTGACAGCCGCCACCGTCCGATCGATGAGTGGCGTCATGAGGTATGGTCCTCCCGATCGGCCACTTCCTCGGTTGGCGCGTCACCCCACAGCCGCTCGAGGGAATAAAATTCCCGGGTTTCGGCTTCGAAGAGATGGACCACCACGTCGACATAGTCCATCAGGACCCACGTGCGGCCTCCCTCGCCCCCCTCGACATGCCACGGCCGGGCGTTGAAACTCTCCCGGGTCTGCTCGGAGATGGCGCCCTCCACGGCCCGCGAATGGACATCGGTCGAGATGGTCACAACGACGAAGTAATCGGTCATCGTTGTCAGCCCCCGCATATCCATGATGCGGATGTCGGTGGCTTTCTTCTCGAGGGCCGCCCCGGCAATGGCCCGGGCCAGGTCGATGGAGGGGACCTCGCTCTTCGCCCTCAGCTCACTTCTCGGAACGGTCACGGTTCGATCTCTCCATACGGATTCAATCCTTCGTAATCTGCGCCCAGTATCACCGTCACCTGCAGCATGAGGTCGGGACGGACCTGCCGGATGACATTTCCGGTGCCGATGACACGCGCCAGCCGCCGGGCCACCTGCTCGTCCCCGCCCCGGTCGATCACGATGGTCTCAGCGTAATCGAAAGCCGGAGCATTCTCGACGTTCACGACGTCGAATCCGAACTGCCTGAGGTACTCATGGGTTGTGGCCGCGACACCTGACACGCCGCAGCCGTTCAGGACCTCCACCTGCGGCCGCTGATCGGGTGAGCCCCGCTCGCTGTCCGTCTCCTCCAGTTCAGTGAAGGAGTCGGTCGGTGCCCCCTCGTCGGGTTTCTCACACATCGTGAGGCCGACGACCGCGACAACGACCACCGCCACTCCGGAGATGACCCCGAGGTAGGCCAGGAGTCGCCGGCTGACGGAGCCGGGATTCCGGTCAGTGGCCTGTCGCAGTCGGCCAGATCTCATGCCGCTCCTCCCGTGGCGAAACTGTGTCTCATGCCGCTCCTCCCCTGGCCGACATGATCCTCTCGGCCTCCGCCCAGGCCGCGACCCGTTCTCCCTTCGACCGGAGGAGTGAAATGGTGTCGGGCAGATAGTATTCCCCCTGGGCGTTGTCGTTGTCGAGCCCGCGCAGGGCCCCGGCCAGCGCCTGACGGTTGAAAAAATAGGTTCCGGCGTTGATCTCCCGCACGGTCCGTTCTTCGGCGGTGGCGTCCTTCTCCTCCACGATCCGGGCGAGATACCCGGACTCATCCCTGATCACCCGACCGTATCCGGCGGGCTCAGCTATCTCGGCGGTCAGGACGGTGACCGCCGCGGAGCGTTCCCGGTGCTCGGCGGCCAGGCCGCGGATGGTCTCAGCCGTCAATAATGGTGTGTCGCCGCAGAAGATCCCGACCTCCCGGCAATCGTCGGGGACCGTGGACAGCGCCACCCGGGCGGCGTCACCGGTTCCGAGCTGTTCCTCCTGTACGGCGATCTTCGCCCCGGGGTGCTGCTGCCGCAGTTCTTCCTCTACCATCTCCCGACCGAAGCCGACGGTGACGATGATGGTGTCGCTGCCGGCCCTCTTGAGGGCCGTAACAACATGGTCGAGCATGGTCCGGCCACCGACCTCGTGGAGCACTTTCGGAAGGGAACTGTTCATCCTCGTACCCTCACCCGCGGCGAGTACGATCGCGCAGGAGGGTACGGTGTTATCGTCGTCCGGCGGACTGGCAGGGAGCTTCGCTATGGGTCACGCCTCCAGGGGCTGGTTGTTCTCACCGACCATGACCACCAGCGGTTCGTAGCCGGCAGCCTCGTCGGGAGTCATCTGCGCGTATGTCAGGATAATAACCTCATCCCCGACGTAACCGAGCCTCGCGGCCGGCCCGTTCAGGACCACCTCGCCGTTGCCCGTGGTCTCCCCTTTGATGATATAGGTCTCGAAACGGCTCCCGTTATTGAGGTTCACCACCTGGACCATCTCGCCCGCGAGCATCCCGGCAGCCTTCATCAGGACCGGATCGAGCGTGAGACTGCCCTGGTAGTAGAGCTCCGTCCGGGTGACTTTCGCCCGCTGGATCTTCGATTTCAGGAGTGTGAGCAGCACCTGATTCTCCCGCTGGGGTGGCGTCAGACCGTGTCTCCGCCACTCTGGATCGTAACGATGTCGTTATCGATGAGACGGGTTCTGCCGATATGGACCGCGAGACAGAACATGACCCTGCCCGCAATGGTGTCGACCGGTTCGAAGGTGATGGGATCGAGAGCAGCAAGGTAGTCGATGCGTGCATCCGGCTCCCGTTCGATCCGCTCGCGCATATGTCGCGTGACAACCACCGGATCGACCTCCCCACCCGACACGAGCCGACGCGCTTCGGACAGCGCCTCGAAAAGACAGACAGCCTGCCCGCGCTCATCTCCGGAAAGGTAGGCGTTGCGGCTCGAGAGGGCAAGACCGTCGGATTCCCGGACCGTGGCGCCGACCATGACCTCCACCGGCAGGAGCAGATCGCGGATCATCCTGCTGATGACCGCCACCTGCTGGGCATCTTTCTGTCCCAGAACCAGCAACTCCGGCTCCACGGCCAGCAGGAGCCTGGTGACGATGGTGGTGACCCCGCGGAAGTGATCGGGCCGGGAAGCACCCTCCCACCCCTGTGAGATCGAGGTCTCCTCGACCCAGGTGCTGTAATCCCCGGGATAGAGATCGGACTCGGCAGGCAGGAAGAGAGCCTCGACCGGCAGGTCGAAGAGGAGCTCGATGTCACGGTCGAGGTCGCGGGGATAGGCGCCGAGGTCCTCCCCCTTCCCGAACTGGGCGGGATTGACGAAGATGCTGACGACCACGCAGTCGGCGTGTTCGGCGGCCAGATCAACCAGGGAGAGATGACCGGCATGGATGGCACCCATGGTGGGCACGAGGGCGATACTCCGGCCGGAAGAGCGCTGCGACCTCGACCACTCCCGCATCCGGGATGGCTCGTTCAGGCGCAGCATGACGGCGCCTACTTCCCGTCGTCCCGGTACGACTCTTCCGGAGCGGGGAAGGTCCCCTCCCGCACGTCATCGACGAAACGGGTGACGGCCGCCTCGATATCGGTGGCGAGTTCAGCGTACCGGCGGACGAACTTCGGCTTGAAATCAGTAAAGAGTCCCAGCATGTCGTGGGTGACCAGGATCTGCCCGTCACAACCCGCTCCCGCCCCGATCCCGATGGTGGGGATCGATATGGCGCCGGAGACCTCTTCGGCAAGATCGGCCGGGATCTTCTCCAGCACGATCGAGAAGCAGCCGACCTCCTCCAGGAGCCGGGCGTCGGTCAGGAGCCGTTCGCGGGCGGCTTCATCGACGGCCTGGAGCTGGTACCCCCCGAAAGCGTTGATGCTCTGCGGCGTCAGTCCGAGGTGCCCCATGACCGGGATACCGATCGAGACCAGCCGCTGGATGGTGGGGGCGATCGTGCGTCCCCCTTCCACCTTCACCGCTTCGGCGCCGCCCTCGGCCAGGAACCGGCCGGCGTTCCGGACCGCCTCATCGGGATTCACCTGGTAGGTGAGGAAGGGCATGTCGGCGACCAGCATCGCCCGTTCGACCCCCTCGGCCGCCCAGCGGGTGAAGTGGAGCATCTCGTCGAGGGTCACCCCGAGGGTGTCTTTCCGGCCCGCCATCACCATGCCGGCGGAGTCACCGACGAGGATCAGGTCGATCCCGCTCCGGTCGAGGAGCCGCGCCAGGAGAGCGTCGTAAGCCGTCAGGCAGACGATGGTGTCACCGCTCTGCTTCATGCGCTGCAGGGTCCTGACGGTAACCCTCGCGCGCGAGGCCGGATCGTCGTGACCGGTGCTCATAAGCCCTTACCCCCCGGGCCATAGAAGGTTGTGCCGGCGTGGGGACGCCTGATCTCCTCGATCAGGTCATCGAGATCGCTCTGCCGGTGCACGAAATCTATTTCACTGGTGTTGACCACGAGCAGCGGACTGGCGTCGTAGTGGAAGAAGTAGTAGTTGTAGGCCTCGTTCAGCGACCGGAGGTAGTCCTCGGAGAGCCGGCGTTCGAAGGAGCGGCCCCGCCCCCGGATCCGATCGAGCAGGACTTCGGTGGTGGCCTGCAGGTAGATGATCAGGTCGGGTACCTCGATCTCCGGTTCGATAAGGTCGACCAGTTTCTCGTAGAGAGCCACTTCCTTGTCGTCGAGGGTCAGGTAGGCGAAGATCTTGTCCTTCGCGAAGAGATAATCGGCGATCACCAGGTCATGGAAAAGATCCTGCTGGCCGAGGTCCTGCTGCTGCATGTAGCGGGAGAGGGTGAAGAAGAGCTGGGTCTTGAACGCGTACCGCTTCGGATCCTTGTAGAAGTCGTCGAGAAAGGGATTCTCGTCGGGGCGCTCCAGAACCAGACGGGCACCCAGACGCCGACCCAGCAGGGTTGCCAGGCTCGTTTTCCCGACCCCGATCGGACCTTCGATCGCGATGTAGCGTGCTTCTTTCACCCGTTCTCTCCCGACCGGACCATCGGATTCCAGAACCGGATCCCTGAATGCGGCTCACCAGGCAGATTCAGCAGTTCCTCCACGAACCGTTCATCCAGGATCGCGTCAATTTCCCGCCCCTGCAAGATAAGCAGTGGTGCCTCCTCGAAGTGGAGAAAATAGTAGTTATACGCCTCTACCACTGCCACCAGGTATTCATCCCTGAGGCGCCGTTCCCTCCCCTCGCTCCTGATCGGCTGGCGCAGGATCACACCGCTCCGCCCTGATCGAGGGGCAGTTCACCGATCTTGGTCACGTACTCCTCCTGCGGCAGACTCCGCTCGGCACGCCGCAGCAGATCGGTCACGGCACCCCGGCCGGGCACCTCCAGGTCGGGCGCGATCTGGGCCAGCGGTTTCAGGACGAAGAGCCGCTCGGCAATCGAGGGGTGCGGGATCGAGAGTTCCTCAACCGCGAGACACTCTCCCTCGTAGATGAGGATATCGATGTCGATTTCACGCGGTCCGAAGCGCTCCCGATCCTGACGACCGAGTCTCCGTTCCACCTCCTGGCACGCTTTGAGGAGCTCTTCGGGAGTGAGGGTGGTTTCGAACCGCCCCACGCAGTTGAAGAAATCAGGTTGATCGGAGATGTACTTGGCCGGACTCTCATAGATGCTGGAGAGAGCCACCGGACGGACGCCGAGTTCGCCGAGCGCCTCGATACCGGCCCTGATCGCCCGGGTGCGGTCACCCAGGTTGGCGCCGAGTCCCAGGTAGACCACACGGATATCCCCCCCCGCCCCCTCTGGCCAGAGCTGATCGGGACCGCCGCGGTTCATTCCTGCCCCGCTTCCGCTGCCGACTGCTCGACCTCCGCTGCCGACCGCTCGATTTCCGGTGCCGACCGTTCGATTTCCACCTCGTATCCCGGCTCCTCCGCGTCGTACCGGTAGGCCGCCGGTTTCTTCAACCTGATCAGGGTGCTCTCGACCGGCGGGATCTCCAGCAGGGAGTCGGCCAGATCCTGCGCCACCGTCTCCACCAGATCGCGGGAAGGCCCCTGCACCACCTCCCTGATCCGACGATACACTTCCCGTACATCCACACCTTTCGAGAGGTCGTCATCCACCGACGAGGGCCGTTGATCGAAACGGATCTCCACATCCACCTCGAAGACCTGCCCGCCCTCCTTCTCCACCGCCATCTCGCCATGGTAACCGTAGAAGCGGAGACCGTTTATCCTCAGGGTATCCACCTGCATCAACCTCCGAACTCTTTCAGTCGTTCGACCGCCTCTTCCAGCCGCGCCTCCGGCGCCGTCAGTGCGAATCGCACGTAGCCCGCCCCGCCCGGACCGAATGCCGATCCGGGACTGAGGGCAACGTGGGCCTGCTCGAGCAGTTCCCGACAGAATCCGAGGTCGTCGGTCCCCCCGCCGGGCAGTCGGGCCCAGATGTAGATGGTGCCGCGGGGCCGGTCGGCTGTGAGCCCTACGGTCTGCAGGGCGGGTAGAAGCAGGTCGCGGCGGGCCTGGTACCGTTCGCTCACGGTGCGGGCGATCTCCTCGGCGTTATCGAGCGCCACGGCTGCCGCCCTCTGGATCGCCTCCAGGCTGCCGGTATCGTAAAACGTCTTCACCCTGGCCACGGCAGCGATCACCTCCGGATCGCCGACCGCGAAGGCAGTCCGCCATCCCGCCATTGAGAAGGTCTTCGAAAGGCTGTGGAACTCGACCACTCCGGAGCCGGCAGCGCCCCCTTCCGCGGCTGGCGCCTGCAGAATGCTGCCCGGCCGGTAGCCGTCGAAACCGATGTCGGCGTAGGCGTTGTCATTCACCACCACGGCTCCCCGGGCGCGGCCGCTGAGCACGGCCCGGTCGAAATCGTCACTGTCGGCGGTGGCGGCGGTCGGGTTATGGGGATAATTGAGGATCATGAGTCTGACCGGTCGTTCACCACCCCCTGCCTGCCGCTGACGGTCAGCCAGGATTTCTTCGAAGCGTGACCGGTCGTTCACCACCCCCTGCCTGCCGCTGACGGTCAGCCAGGATTTCTTCGAAGCGTTCCCAGTCGGGACTCCACCCCTGCCCGGGATCGAGGGGGTAGGCAACCGGTTCGGCGCCCGCCAGGTGGAGCGCGGGTGTGTAGATCAGATAACCGGGATCGGGAAAAACCCCGATGTCGCCGGGATCGCAGAGGGCGATCGGCAGGTGGGCCAGCCCCTCCTTGCTGCCGAGGAGCGAGACGATCTGGGTCTCGGGATCGACAGCCACCCCGAACCGGCGC